>NZ_JBFTLX010000164.1:0-15447 GCF_056396665.1 Cupriavidus sp. 05T313
AGTTTGGGTCCCGGCCGCTCTTTTCGCCGGATCCCGAGGGGGTGTCGCCCCATCCGGCGCGCCTTCTTTGCCTACTTTCTTGGCAAGACAAGAAAGTAGGTCGCCTCCCCGCAGGGGAGGTGAAACTGCCTTTGACCTTTAAGCCTTTAAGCCTTTGACTTTAAGCCATTGACGTTGCCTTTGAAGTCAACCGCCACCAATCAAGCCCAACAGACGCCAAAGACGCCGCCATGCTCACCCTCAACCACCCCGCCCTCCTCCGCACCCAAAACCTGATCGCCCAGGAATGGACCGCCAGCCAAACCGGCCAGCACCTGGAAGTCACCAACCCCGCCACCGGCGCCACCTTCGCCTCCGTCCCCGACAGCACCGCCAAGGACGCAGCCCACGCCGCCGACGCAGCCGCAGCCGCCTTCCCAACCTGGAGCCGCCGCACAGCCCGCGAACGGGCGCAACTGATCAAACGCTGGCACGCCCTGATCCTCGAACACCAGGAAGACCTCGCCCGGATCATCTCCACCGAACAAGGCAAGCCCATCAAGGAGAGCCGCGGAGAAGTCCAGTACGGCGCCTCCTATGTGGAATGGTTCGCCGAGGAAGCCACCCGCATCAGCGGCGAAATCGTGGCCGAATCCGTCCCTGGCCGCAAGATGCTGGTACTCAGGGAACCGGTAGGCGTAGTGGCAGCCATCACGCCATGGAACTTCCCGCTCGCCATGATCGCCCGCAAGATCGCCCCGGCGCTGGCTGCCGGCTGCACGGTCGTCGCCAAGCCGGCCGAAGACACGCCGCTGACCGCGCTCGCCCTGGTCTACCTTGCCGAAAAAGCGGGCCTGCCCCCGGGCGTCCTGAACATCGTCACCGCCTCGCGCGCCAACACCCCGGCCGTGGTCGACACCTGGCTGGCAGACAGCCGCGTACGCAAGATCACCTTTACCGGCTCCACGCCGGTAGGCAAGCACCTGGCCCGCGAATCCGCCGGCACGCTGAAAAAGCTATCCCTCGAACTGGGCGGGAACGCACCCTTCATCGTGTTCGACGACGCCGACCTCGATGCCGCCGTCGACGGCCTGATGGCCTCCAAGTTCCGCAACGGCGGCCAGACCTGCGTCTGCCCCAACCGCGTCTATGTGCAGGCCGGCGTGCACGATGATTTCGTGGCGCGGCTGGCCCGGCGCGTGGCCGCGCTGCACGTCGGCCCCGCCACCGAGGAAGCCTCGCAGATCGGCCCCATGATCAACGCCCGCGCCGTGGACAAGATCGCCCGCCACGTGGAAGACGCGGTCGCCAAGGGCGCGCGCGTGATCACCGGCGGCGAACGGGTGCGCCTCGCCGACGGCCCGCATTACTACGCTCCCACCGTGCTGACCCATGCCACCCCGGAAATGGCGCTTTCCTGCGAGGAAACCTTCGGCCCGGTAGCGGCCATCTTCCGCTTCGCCAGCGAAGACGAAGTGATCCGCGACGCCAACGACACACCGTTCGGCCTGGCCGCCTATTTCTACTCCAACGACGTGCGCCGCATCTGGCGCGTGGCGCAGGCGCTGGAAACCGGCATCGTCGGCATCAACGAAGGCGCCATCGCATCCGAGGCCGCGCCGTTCGGCGGCGTCAAGGAATCCGGCTACGGACGCGAGGGATCGCGCCACGGGCTGGACGACTACATGCACACCAAATATCTCTGCCAGGGCCAGCTCGGCTGAGCGCTGCGGCACCCGGCCCACGACATACAGGAACCAACATGCCCGCACACAACGCATTCAAGGCCGCGCTGGCGGCCAGCCAGCCCCAGGTCGGCCTGTGGCTCTCGATGGCATCGCCCTACCTGGCCGAAGTCTCGGCCACGGCCGGCTTCGACTGGCTGCTGATCGACGGCGAGCACGCCCCCAACGACCTCCACGCCACGCTGCACGCCCTGCAGGCCATCGCGCCCTACCGCTCGCAGCCCGTGGTGCGCTGCGTGGCGGGCGAAGTGGCGCTGATCAAGCAGTTGCTGGATATCGGCGCGAAGAACCTGCTGGTGCCGATGGTGGATACCGCCGTGCAGGCCGCCGCGCTGGTCAGCGCCACGCGCTATCCGCCGCTGGGCATTCGCGGCGTGGGCAGCGCCGTGGGCCGGGCTTCGCAATGGAGCGCGCGCACCGACTATCTCGCCGTGGCCGACGATGAAATCTGCCTGCTGGTGCAGGCCGAAACCGTGACGGCCCTGGGCAACCTGGAAGCCATCTGCGCCGTGGACGGCGTCGACGGCGTCTTTATCGGCCCGGCCGACCTCGCCGCCTCGATGGGCCATCGCGGCAACCCCGGCCACCCCGAGGTGCAGGCCGCCATCGAGGGCGCCATGCGCACCATCGTCGCCAGCGGCAAGGCCGCCGGCACGCTGACCTCCGACCCCAAGCTGGCACGGCGCTACCTGGAGCTGGGCTGCACCTTCGTGGCGACCGGCGTGGACGTACTGGTATATGCTGGCGCCGCGCGCCGGCTGGCGGCGGACTTCATCGGCACCTGCGCCACGCCCGCGGCCGGCCCGTCCGCCGCCTACTGAATCCCGCGCCGCCCCTTCAACAACCAAGCACGCCCACATGCCGACCGACTCCCACACCTCCCCCGACACCACGCTGGCGGCCATGCAAGCCATCGTCGGCGCCGGCGCCTGCCTCAGCGGCGATGCCGATACCGAGTCCTATGTCACGGACTACCGCCGCATCTATCGCGGCAAGGCCCGGGTGGTGGTCATGCCATCGACCACCGGGCAGGTCAGCCAGGTCATGGCCTGGTGCCATGCCCATGGCGTGCCGGTGGTGCCGCAAGGCGGCAACACCTCCCTGATGGGCGGCTCGGTGCCCGACGATAGCGGCACCGCTGTGCTGCTGAGCCTGGGCCGCATGAACCGCGTGCTGGCGGTGGACACCATCAACGACACCCTGACCGTGCAGGCCGGCGTCACGCTCAACGCGGCCCGCACCGCGGCCGAACAGGAGCAGCGGCTGTTCCCCCTGCGCATCGGCTCAGAAGGCACCTGCCAGATCGGCGGCAACCTCGCCACCAACGCGGGAGGCACCGCCGTGCTGCGTTACGGCAATATGCGCGACCTGGTGCTGGGCATCGAGGCGGTGCTGCCGGATGGCCGGATCTATTCGTCCCTGCGCGGCCTGCGCAAGGACAAYACCGGCTACGACCTSAAGCASYTGTTCGTCGGCKCCGARGGCACGCTCGGCATYATCACCGCCGCCGTGCTCAAGCTGATGCCGCAGCCGCGCGCCAGCGCCGTCGCCTTCGTGGCCGTGCAAAGCCCGGAAGCGGCCGTGCGCCTGCTGGGCGTGGCCAAGCAGATCGGCGGCCAGGCCGTCACGGCGTTCGAGCTGATCTCCGCGCCCGCGCTGGAACTGGTGCTCGAATACCTTGGCGACGTGGCTTCGCCCCTGCCCGCCCGGCACGACTGGATGGTGCTGATCGAACTCACCTCCGGCGGCAGCAACGAAAGCCTCAACGCCACGCTGATGGAAATCCTTGAGGCCGGACTGGAGCAGGAGCTGGTGCTGGACGCAGCGGTGGCCGCCAGCATGGCCGACGCCCAGCGCTTCTGGCGAATCCGCGAGGAAATCTCGGACGCGCAGACCCGCACCGGCGGCAGCATCAAGTGCGATGTCTCGGTGCCGCTGTCGCGCATCGCCGCGTTTATCGGCGACGCATCGGCCAAGGTGCTGGCGCTGGAGCCCGCCGCGCGCATGGTGATCTACGGCCATATGGGCGACGGCAACGTGCACTTCAACCCGCTGCGTCCCAAGGACCGGAGCGCGGCGGAGTTCCTCGGGCAGTGGTACGCGCCGATCTCCGAGGCCGTGGATACGCTGGCCCACGCGGAAAACGGCTCGATCTCCGCCGAGCACGGCATCGGCGTGGCCAAGCGCGACGACCTGAAGCGCTACAAGTCGCCGGTGGAACTGGAACTGATGTGGCAGGTCAAGCGGGCGCTGGATCCCAAGAACCTGCTTAATCCCGCCAAGATGCTGCCGAAGCTGGATTGACCCTGGTTTCCAGGCGGTCTCGGCGCCATGCCGACCGCCGGCGCGCCACGGTAAGCCTTCCGCACCGCCCTGCTCCCACGAAGCCCGCCTAGCCGCGGGCTTTTTTTCGTCTGCGCGTCGCGAGCCGCTTCGCGAAGTTCTCCGGCAGGATTCAGGCAGATCCGCAGGCCTATCCGTTCACGCCCCTGTCACATCCCCTTCCTACACTCGCGACTTCCCGATTGTCCCGGCTGGCAAACAAGCCGACTTATTTCTTTCACATTCATCAAGCTCCCCCATGTTTCCCAAAAGCCTTGCAAGACCGCTTGCCGCCATCTTGATCGCGGCCGCGACGCTCACTGCATGCGGCGATGATGGCACCGACACGTCCGCCGCAAAACCCTCGACGCCGGGCACCACAGAGCCCGAGAAGCCCGCCGCCCGGGATATGCGTTGCGCGCCTTGAACCACGACCAAGAATCCAACGAGCACAAGAACAGAAGATGAACTCACGCCGTAATTTTCTAAAGACAGTCACCGGCGCCGGATTTGGCGCGGCAGCACTGGCGGCCTTTCCTCCCAGCATCCGCAAGGCGCTGGCGATCCCGGCCAATAACGCCACCGGCACCATCAAGGACGTCGAGCATGTGGTCATCCTGATGCAGGAGAACCGCTCGTTCGACCACTACTTCGGCACGCTCAAGGGCGTTCGCGGCTTCGGCGACAGGTTCACCATCCCGCTGCCCAACGGCCGCAAGGTATGGCAGCAGCAGCGTACCAACGGCGCCGTACTCACCCCCTATCACCTGGACGGCAGCGCCAACAACGCGCAGCGCGCCGCTGGAACGCCGCACGCTTGGGTGGACAGCCAGAAAGCCTGGGACAACGGGCGCATGGCAAGCTGRCCTACCCATAAGACAGACACCTCGATGGGGTACTTCAAGGAAAAGGAGATCCCGTTCCAGTTCGCGCTGGCCAACGCGTTCACGCTGTGCGATGCGTACCACTGCTCGATGCATACCGGCACGGATGCCAACCGCTCCTTCCACCTGACCGGCACAAACGGCGCCGCCGCCGGCGTTGCCTTTGTCAATAACGAGTGGGACTGGATCGACGGCCTGCCTGCCACGGCCAACAGGGGCTACACCTGGAAAACCTATGCGGAACGCCTGGAAGAAGCAGGCATCAACTGGATCTCGTACCAGAACATGCCGGACGAATGGGGCGACAACATGCTGGGCGCGTTCCGGCCGTTCCGCCTCGCCAACATTGCGTCCGGCTTCCCCGTATCCAGCGGCGGCGCACCCGGCGTACCCTATGCCAATACCGGCCAGGCCCTGCCGTACCACGCCTACGACGCTGCCACGGACAATGCCGCCAACCCGCTTTACAAGGGCATCGCCAATACGCTGCCGGGGATCGGCCCCGAGAGCTACCTGGATGCGTTCAAGCGGGACATCCGCGAGGGCAAGCTGCCCCAGGTGAGCTGGATGAACGCGCCTTCGCTCTATTGCGAGCACCCCGGGCCGTCCAGCCCGGTGCAGGGGGCGTGGTTCCTGCAGGAAGTCCTGGATGCGCTCACTGCCGTGCCCGAGGTATGGAGCAAGACCGTGCTGCTGGTCAACTTCGATGAGAACGACGGCTACTTCGACCATATGCCCTCGCCGTCGGCGCCGTCACGCAACGCCGACCTGTCGCTGGCCGGGAAGTCAACGCTCGGCGATGCCGACATGAGCGCCGAGTACTTCAGCCATCCCGCGCCGGCAGGCAGCAGCAGCCAGCCGGCAGCGGATGGCCGCGTCTACGGTCCGGGTCCGCGCGTGCCGCTGTTCGCGATTTCGCCGTGGAGCCGCGGTGGCTGGGTCAACTCGCAAGTGTTCGATCACACGTCGGTGCTGCGTTTCCTGGAGGCGCGCTTTGGCGTCGCGGAGCCCAACATTAGCCCGTTCCGCCGCGCCGTCTGCGGCGACCTGACCAGCGCGTTCAATTTCAAGACACCGAACGACGAAGCCCTGCCCACGCTTGACGGCCGCAGCACGCGCGCCGCGGCGGACCAGTTGCGCAACGCGCAGCAAGCGCTGCCCGCCGTGCCGTTGCCGCTGGACATGCAATTGCCGATCCAGGCCAGCGGCACGCGTCCCTCGCGCGCGCTGCCTTACGAGCTGCACACCAGCGCCCGCTGCAACGCCGCGGGCGTGGTGGAACTGGTGTTCTCCAACACGGGCTCGCAGGCCGCGGTGTTCCACGTCTACGACCGCTACAAGCTCGATCGGCTGCCGCGGCGCTACGTCGTGGAAGCCGGGAAATTGTTGAGCGACACCTGGAACGCGCGCCGGGACAACCTCGGAATGTACGACCTCTGGGTCGTCGGCCCGAATGGCTACCACCGGCACTTCAAGGGCGATACCGGCCGGATCGCCGACACCGGCGCCGCGCCGGAGATCCGCGTGTGCTATGACATCGCCAATGGCGACGTCTATGCAGAGCTGATGAACGCCGGCGACAAGGCCTGCAATTTCACCATCACGCCGCAGGCTTACCGCAAGGACGGTCCGTGGCCGGTCAAGGTCGCCGGCAAGGGCGCCGACTCCAGGCACTGGTCCCTGGCGGACAGCGGCCAGTGGTACGACTTCTCGGTGACCTGCGACAGCGACCCCGCGTTCTACCGGCGTTTTGCCGGACGGGTGGAAACGGGCAAGCACACGGTGAGCGACCCGGCCATGGGGGTGAGCGCGGACCCGCTCGGCTGAACGGGAGGCGCGCCGCCTGACCGGGGCGGCGCCCTCTGCCCGCAAAGGCCGAAGGCCCTACGACGGCATCCACCACCGATGCAGCCAGCGCGCCAGCGCATCGAGAATGGCGCTGTTGCCGACGAGGTCGAGTACCGCGTCAACTTGCTTTGCCTCGGCAATTCGCTTCGAAAGGTCCGATCCCTCAAGCTCGACACGTGTCACGCCCAGACCCTCCGGCATCTCGAAACGCTCGCGAGTGCGTGTTGTTGCGATGACCCGCGCACCGGCATTGGCCGCCAGTTTCACCGCCGCCCGTCCAAACGATGATGTCGCACCCCGGATGACCAACGTCTGTCCCTCCGAGATGTCGAGATTGCGAAACAGGCAGGTCCATGCCGTTGCATAGGCTTCGGGGATGGCCGCCAGTTCGGACCAAGCAGGCTGGATGCARTCAATGCCACGCTGGACACCGGTGCGCGCGTGTATTCCGCATAGCTCCCGTTGGTGGTTCGACCGAGACCTCCCATCAATGCAGCGACCTTCGCCCCAACAGGGAACTCGCCGCCGGTGTCAATTTGATTGGTGTGTTTTGGCCGTTCCATATCGACCAAACAGCCACACTTCAACTAACAAGAAAGTCACGTATCGCCGCAGCGATTTCTGGCGTATGTGTCTCAAGGGCGAAGTGGCCCGTATCGAAGAAGCGCACCACCGCGCCAGGGATGTCACGTTTGAATGCCCTGGCTCCAGCTGGCAGGAAGAACGGATCGTTCTGACCCCAAACAGCCAGAAACGGCGGCTTGTGCGTTCTGAAATACTGCTGAAACGCGGGATACAACGCGACATTGCTTTTGTAGTCGCCAAACAGGTCAAGTTGAACCTCGTGCGCACCGGGACGGCCCAGGTAAAAAGTATCGAGCGAGTAGCCGTCCGGCGATACGGAGGCCGTGTCAGATACCCCGTGCGTGTACTGCCAGACTGTCGTTTCCGGAGTCAACAGGGCGCGAAGTGCCTCACGGTTGCCCTGCGAAGGATCTCGCCAATAGGCCCGGATAGGGTTCCAGCCTTCGCTCAGTCCTTCCTCGTAAGCATTGCCGTTCTGGGAAATGATCGCGGTGATCCGCTCAGGATGTTTCAGCGCAAGCCGAAAACCCGTCGGCGCACCGTAGTCGAATACGTAGACGGCAAAGCGATCAAACCCGATCACTTCGGTAAACCTGCCAATCACGTTGGCAATGTTGTCGAACGTGTAGGCAAACGTGTCATGGGCCGGCATATCCGACCGGCCGAACCCGGGTAGATCCGGCGCAACAATATGGAAGCGCTCCGACAGTTGCGGGATCAAGTCCCGAAACATGTGGCTCGCGCTTGGGAAGCCGTGGAGAAGCAGCACTTTCCGGGCATCAGCACGACCGGCTTCTCGATAGAACACCTTGAAGCCGTCGACGTCGGCGTGGCGATAGGACATAGGGGGCATGACGCTCTCTCTCGTGAGTTGTAACGTTTCCAATAGCTAAAACAAGTTGGAAGCGGCTGCCACCATCCAAAGCGGCCTCCGCTTTCCAGCATACGCATCACCGACAAGCAGAACTGGCTGTCCGATTCGTTCCAGCGCTCCATCCAGTGCGGCAAAGTCTTCAGCGCGCGACGCCAGCGACAACCGTGCAGAGATTGCATTGACGCTCCATTAAATCGTCCAGTTGCTTGGAAGGCACACGCGACACAACCGAACCATGTAACCTCTCTAACATTGATAACAAGGTTATTTTATTGGGCTGTAACTTGTCAAGACACTTTTGAGCGGTTACCATGAACACCATCAACACTGCGCACCAGGTCACTTGAGATGGACTTCCAACGTGTTCCCGCAATATTCGTGGCCGATGCGCCGGGCCTTGATTTTCTGAACTCGGTTGCCACACCGACGGGTGAGCAAGTCGACTGGATCGGTGATGGGGAAGGTCTTCTGGCCTGGCTGGAACAGGCAGGCCTGGTGCCGCGCAGCACCCTCGAGGTGCTAAGGTCGGAGGCGATGCCAGGTGAACTCGATGGCGTCGCTGCACAGGCGCGAAGTCTGCGGGAATGGTTCAGGGGATTTGTCCAGCGTACGAAGGGACGACCGCTGGTCGGCGAGGACTTGCGTGAACTCGAACCGCTAAACCGCCTGCTGGAGCGGGACGAAGGGTATGGCGAGATCGTTGCCAACGCGCCAGGGGCGTCAATGGCCTTCGGACTACGTGCGACTCGACGTTGGCGCTCGCCGGAGTTGTTGCTGATGCCGATAGCCGAGGCAATCGCGAAACTCGTTTGTGAAGAAGACTTTTCGCATGTGAAAGCGTGCGAGGGTCCTCAGTGCACGCTGATGTTTACCGATCACACGCGGGGCCACGGCCGCAGATGGTGCAGCATGGCGATCTGCGGTAACCGCTCCAAGGTTGCGGCTCACCGTAAACGGCTAAAGGAGCTGGCGCGGCTGGGGTAATGGACGACTTCGGCTGGGAACACCTACTCCCGCCTCGATACCCGCGAATTGATCGAGCATGGCAAGGCGGCCATCGAAACCCAGATGATCCGATCTGGAACGCCAGAAGCAGGTGCTTGAACGCTACTGCGCCCGGCAGGGCTGGACGGTCGAGGTCATCGCCGATCTTGGCTCGGGCATGAATTGCCGCGCTGGCGAGGCTGCACGCCCGCATCGCGGCGATTCGCTCAGACGCGCCGCACCAGCTTACGACTGGCCTGACGCGTCGTTTCCATACCATCGGCATTGAAGACCTGAACGTGCGCGGCATGCTGAAGAATCGCCGCCTGTCCCGCTCCGTTGCGGACATGGGCTTCGTCGAATTCGGGCGGCAACTGGAATACAAGGCGGCGATGCGCGGCGGCTTGGTGGGATGTCGTCGCTAGCCGCCACCCTGGAGCTAGTTCCGCGGCGGCGGCGGAGCCTTCTTCCCTGGCGATCCCACAGCGCCAGATGCGGCGGCCCGCAGGATGCGGCGGAACTTGGGGCATTCCATGTGGCTCGGTGCGGGGCAGGCAGCGGCATGCCGCAGGCCATCGCGCATCGCGCTCAGTCTGCGGATCGTCTTGTCCAGCTCCTCCGCCTTGGCGGCGAGCATCCGCCGGTCGATGCGCGGCCGCCCCTCCGGCGCGAACATCAGCGCAATTTCATCGAGCGAGAAACCGGCGGCACGCCCCAGCGCGATCAGCGCCAGCCGTTCCAGCACGCCGGCATCGAACAGGCGGCGCAGCCCTCGCCTGCCGGTGGACGCGATCAGCCCCTTTTCCTCATAGAACCGCAGCGTCGATGCGGGAACGCCGGATTGCTGCGCCACCTCGGCTATGTCTAGTTGTCTCACCCCTCTTGACCTCAAGTCGACTTGAACTAGCATAGTTTAGCTTCCGCTCCTTGAGGGCAAGCAAAGGAAGACGATCATGGATATCACGCACCAGACCGGAAACGAGCAGACGGCGCTCTGGAACGGCCGCGCCGGACGCGCCTGGGTCGAGTCGCAAGTGTTGCTCGACCAGATGCTCAAGCCGTTCGAAGACCTGCTGGCCGAAGTGGCGCGCGCCGGATCCTGGCGCCGGGTGCTTGACGTCGGCTGCGGCACGGGCGGCACGACGCTCGCCGTTGCGCGGCAGCTCGGCGCCGAGGGCTATTGCACCGGCATCGACATTTCCGAGCCGATGATCGCCGCCGCCCGGGCACGCGCCAGACAGGAAGACACGACGGCAAACTTCATCCGCGCCGACGCGCAGACCCACGCCTTCGCGCCCGCCAGCTTCGACATGATCATTTCGCGCCTCGGCGTCATGTTCTTCGACAATCCGGTCCTGGCCTTCGCGAACTTGCGGCGCGCCGCGAGCGACGACGCCGGACTCCGGTGCCTCGCCTGGCGCAGTGCAGCGGAAAACCCGTTCATGACGACGGCCGAGCGCGCCGCGGCGCCGCTGCTGCCGGACCTACCCGCCCGCCAGCCTGGCGCGCCGGGACAGTTCGCCTTCGCAGACCGGCATCGGGTCGCTTCCATCCTGGAAGAGAGCGGCTGGGCCGCGATCGACATCCAGCCGATCGATGTCGAGTGCACCCTGCCGGAGAAGGCGCTGACCGGCTACCTCACCCGGCTCGGCCCCGTGGGCCTGATCCTGGAAGATGCGGACGAGCGCACGCGCGCGCAAGTCATCGACACCGTCCGCGCCGCCTTTGATCCCTATGTGCGCGGCGACGAAGTTCGCTACACCGCTGCCTGCTGGATGGTCAGCGCCAGAGCGCCGTCCGCGTCAGGCGCACCTAAGGAGGCAGCCAATGTCTGAGGCCACGGATTATCTGGTGGGTGCTGTTCTGATCGGGGCCGGCGCGACGGCGGTGATGGACATCTGGGCAGTCGCCCGCAAACGGATGCTCGGCATTCCTCCGCTGGACTACGGCCTGGTGGGCCGCTGGCTTGCCCACCTGACACGCGGGCGCTTTCGCCACGATCCCATCGCCGCTTCGCCGCCCGTCCGGGGCGAGCGCCTGATCGGCTGGATCGCCCATTATCTGACCGGCATCGCGTTCGCGGCCACGCTGCTCGCGCTCTGGGGCCTCGACTGGGCCCGTCATCCGACGCTGGGCCCCGCGCTGATCGTCGGCATCGGCAGCGTGGCGGCGCCCTTCCTTGTGATGCAGCCGGGCATGGGCGCCGGCATCGCCGCCAGCCGCACGCCGCGTCCCGCCGCCGCGCGCCTTCATAGCCTCGTCACGCACGGGATGTTCGGCCTTGGGCTCTACGGCGCTGGCTGGGCTATGCGTCTGTTTGGTACGTTTCAATGACCGCGCCGTGGTTGGCGGCTCCAACCATCCCGGGCCCTCATTGCCAGCGCGGCCCGCCTCGGCCTTAAGCGGGGAGTCGCCGTCATGGCGCCCCGTAGCCTACCGATTTGCCGGGCAGCCCTTTGCGAATCCACTCCTCATATTCGACCAGGACATAGGTGTCGATTGCCCAGACGACCATCAGCACGTTGAGGGTTGCCAGCCATGCGATGAACCAGAGCCCCTTCCGGTTTGCGCCAAAAAGAAGCGCTAGTAGCACTGATGCCATCGACATTAGGTCCAGATAGTGGGGCGTAATGCCCACATGATTCACTCGAACGTAGAAAACTCGATACAGAACATACAGTATCGACATCAGTGCCGGCATCGCGGCAATCAAGATTAGGATCTTCGCTTTCATCTTGAAGGAGTAAACACTAAATCTGGATACGCGGAATCGTCGCCAAACCACCCATCAGCATCCAGTACCGCCACCCGGAAATACCCGCTCGCCCAGGAAGTCGATCAACACCCGCAGCTTGGGCGACAGGTGCCGGCTGGCCGGCCACAGCACGCGAAAGGTGCCGCTGCGCTCCACGTAGTCGCCGAGTACGGGGAGCAGCCTTCCATCGGCCAGCGCGTCGCGGATCGCGAAGTCCGGCAGGCAAGCGATCCCCAGGCCTTGCAGGGCAAAGCTCATGCGCGTCTCGATGTTGTTGCAGATCATGGAGGTGGGCAGGTGCGGCTCCGGGTCCGACTCGTCGCGGCGCAGCGGCCAGGTTTCCAGCTTGCCGCTGTTGGGAAAGCGGTAATGCAGGCAGGCATGCCCGGCCAGGTCGGCGGGATGCCGGGGCAAGCCGCGCTGTGCGAGGTAGGCCGGGGCGGCTACCAGCAGGATCCGGAAATCGCCGAGGCGCCGCGCCGACAACCGTGAGTCGGCCGGCTCGCCAGTGCGCACGACCGCATCGAAGCCTTCCTCGATCACGTCCACCATCCGGTCGGTAAAGTCCAGGTCCAGTTCGATCTCCGGGTACCGCCGCATAAAGTCGCCCAGCACCGGCAGCACCAGCGAACTGACCAGCGGCAGGCTGACGCGCAGGCGCCCGCGCGGCGCCTCGGCCGCGCGGGACAGCTCTTGTTCGGCCGCCTCGATTTCCGCGAGGATGCGCCGGCTGCGCTCCAGGAACAGCGCGCCCTCGGCCGTCAGGGTGATGCTGCGCGTGCTGCGGTGAAACAGCCGCGCGCCAAGCTTTTCCTCCAGCCGCGCCACGCTCTTGCCCACGGCCGATGCCGATACGCCCATCAGGCGGCCGGCCGCCACGAAGCTGCGCGTCTCGGCCACCTGCACAAACACTGTGAAGCCACTCAGGCTGTCCATGGATTTTTCCCGGCATGCTTATTACGGACAACGTTGTCCGGATAACCAGGAACTCTAGCCTACTTTTTCCTGAGTCGAATGTTTCTTATCGTTCGCTTGTACTTGCAATCCCTTGCAATCCTTGCAATCCGCAACGAAGGAAAACGCGCATGACCTCCCGCACCTCCACCCTGTCCGACGGCGTACCGCCTGCCCACCTGCGCACGCGCGTCGACGCGGCGATCGACCAGGCCCTGGCCGAGCACCGGCTGGTCGGCGCCGTGGTGCTAGTCGCCCGTGACGGCGAACTGATCCACAGCCGCGCCGCCGGCCTGGCCGACCGCGAGGCGGCCCTGCCGATGCGCGCCGATGCGTTGTTCCGCCTGGCTTCGGTGTCCAAGCCCATCATCTCGGCCGCCGCCATGGTGCTGGTGGCGCAAGGCCCGCTCGGGCTCGACGACGCAGTGGCCCGCTGGCTGCCGGCGTTCACGCCGCGCCTTGCCGACGGCAGCCCCGCATCCATCACGGTACGGCAGTTGATGAGCCACACCGCCGGGCTGGGCTACCGCTTTTTCGAGGCCGACGGCAACGGGCCCTATGCCCGCGCCGGCGTATCGGATGGCATGGACCAGCCGGGTATCTCGCTGGCGGAGAACCTGCGCCGCATTGCCAGCGTGCCGTTGCTCTACAAGCCCGGCACCGCCTGGGGCTATTCGCTGGCAACGGACGTGCTCGGCGCCGTGATCGAGCGTGTTTGCGAAGCGCCGCTGGGCGACGCTGTGCGGGCGTTGGTCACGGGGCCGCTGGGTATGCGCGACACCGCCTTTGCTGCCGTCGATGCGGACCGCCTGGCCACCGCCTACGTCAACCACACGCCGGTGCCGCGCCGAATGCGCGAGCGGGATGTGGTCCCCGTCCTTGAAGGCACGGCAGGCATCCGCTTCGCGCCCGCGCGCGCCCTGGACGCCGGCGCGTTTCCCTCCGGCGGCGCCGGCATGGTGGGCAGCGCGGGCGACCTGCTCCTGTTACTGGAAGCGCTGCGCCAGGGCGGCGGCCCCCTGTTCCCCGCCGCGTGGGTGGAGGAAATGGGGCGCAACCAGACCGGCGAATGGGGTCCGCCCGATGCGCCTGGCACCGGCTTCGGCCTGGGATTTTCGGTGCTGCGCGATCCGGCTCTGGCGGGTTCGCCAGAATCCGCGGGAACCTGGCGTTGGGGCGGTGCCTACGGCCATTCCTGGTTCGTTGACCGCGTCAGGGCCTTGAGCGTGGTTGCGTTCACCAACACCTTGTACGAAGGCATGTCCGGCCGCTTCGTGACCGACCTGCGCAATGCCGTCTATGCGGCCGGGATGGAAATACAGCCATGAACGCCGGCCGCTCCCTGTTCTTTATCGCGCTAGGCCTGTTCGGCCTCTACGCCATCGAGTTTGGCGTGGTTGGCATCCTGCCGGCGGTTGTCGAACGCTATGGCATCACGGTGGCCCGGGCAGGCTGGCTGGTCGGCTTGTTCGCGCTGGTGGTGGCCGTGTGCGGGCCGTTCATGGTGCTGTGGCTGTCGCGCCATGCGCGGCGCAGGGTGCTGGCGGGCGCGCTGTTCGTGTTCGCCGCGTGCAGCGTGCTGTCGGCCTGGGCACCGGACTTCGCCACGCTGATGGCGCTGCGCATTGTCCCCGCGCTGCTGCATCCGGTGTTTTTTTCGCTGGCGTTCGCGGCAGCCGTGTCACTGTACCCGCGGGAGCGGGCTACGCATGCCACGGCCATGGCCTTCGTCGGCACCAGCATGGGCCTGGTGCTGGGCGTGCCCATCACGGCGTGGATCGCGGCGCGTTTTTCCTACGAGGCGTCCTTCCTGTTTTGCGCCGCCGTGAATGCCGCGGCAGGCATCGGCCTGCTGGCCGTGCTGCCGGATGAGCCAAAGCGGCCAGCCCCGGCGCAGGGTGTGCCCGCCATCCGGCCGTCGGCGATCCTGCGCAAGCTGCCCGTCTGGCTCAACCTGCTGGCCACCGTGCTCATCTTCGCCACCATGTTCTCGGTCTACAGCTACGCGGCCGAGTATCTCGCGCGCGAGGCCGGCATGGGCGGCGAAACAATCAGCGTGCTGCTGGTGGTCTTCGGCATCGGCGGCGTAGCGGGCAATCTGCTCGCCGGCAGGCTGCTGGGCAAGAGCCTGGCGGGGACCGCACTGCTGCACCCGGTGGCGCTTGGCGGCGCCTACCTCGTGCTCTACGCCTGTGGCAGCGCCAGCTTCTTGCCGATGATCGCGGTCTGCCTTCTGTGGGGCGCGGCGCATACCAGTGGCCTGATCGTCAGCCAGATGTGGCTCGCCTCCGCGGCGCCGGAAGCGCCAGAGTTCGCCACCAGCCTCTATATTTCGGCCGCCAACCTGGGCGTGGTGTCCGGCGCGGCGGTGGCGGGCGGGTTCATTACCGCCGTGGGCATGACGGGCGCGGTGTGGAGCGGCTGGCTGTTTGCCGTGCTGGCTACGCTATGCACGGCGCTGAAGGTGTTGCTGTTCGACTGCAAACCCGATGGCACCGGACCGGCAGACCCTAGGAC
>NZ_JBFTLX010000165.1:0-15431 GCF_056396665.1 Cupriavidus sp. 05T313
GTGTTGTACCATGGGGCTATAGCTCAGCTGGGAGAGCGCTTGCATGGCATGCAAGAGGTCAGCGGTTCGATCCCGCTTAGCTCCACCAAATGCCGGAAGTTTCGAGTCTAGTGAATCGAGGCTTCCAGTGTGGCGAGGATCTGGTTGTTAAGGTCTTCGGCACGCAAGACGGAACAAGTTGAAAAACAAGTTCTTGTCCCCTTCGTCTAGAGGCCTAGGACATCACCCTTTCACGGTGAGTACAGGGGTTCGAATCCCCTAGGGGACGCCARATAACGAACGTAACCAAACGTTCGGTTTGTCATCAGGAGCGTGGCTCGTGGTGATAAGCAAGAGTATGGAGTGGTAGTTCAGCTGGTTAGAATACCGGCCTGTCACGCCGGGGGTCGCGGGTTCGAGTCCCGTCCACTCCGCCAAAACTAAACCCGCATGGTTATGCCATGCGGGTTTTTTCTTTTGCTATCCGGCACTTACCCTGGCGGCTCATTGATAATCTCCGGCAATTCGGCGCCGCTCGCGCAGCGACGGCGCGTGCGTATTACTTGCCTCTGTCTTTCTTGGGTAGTCGGATATTGTTGCGTAGCGCTTGCGGACGGACCGTCGGTATGTCCTGCACATGCCTGCCGGGTCACAGGCAAAATCCATCCGGCACGCGCGTCAGGGGGGGGCAGGCTTAACCGTCGTGGYGACGGCTGACGGTAACGAAGTAGCGCACCAGCAACGAGCCGGCGATGGCCAGGCTGATGCTGTTGGCCATCCAGAACCCAGCGGCGCCATGCGTGAAGGCTGGCAGGGCGTCGATCAGGCCAAAACCAAGCACGTAACCGCCACCCAGGCCGACGCCCCAGAGGGACAGCGCATAGATCAAGGTCGGCACCAGTGCGATCTTGTAGGCGCGCAGGATGAATGCCGTCATGACTTGTACCGCATCGAAGGCCTGGTAGAAGGCAATGAACAGCATCAGCGGCAGGGCGGCGCCGACCACCGCAGGGTCCTTGGCATAGGCATGCAGCAGCGGCTCGCGCAGGATCCACAGCATGCCGCCGACCATGATCGCCAGCGCCGCCGCCAGGCAGATCCCGTGCCGGGCGATGCGGCGCGCCGCCGTCCGGTCGCGCGCGCCAAGGGCTTGCGCCACCAGCGTCGAGGTGGCGATTGCCAGTGACAGCGGCAGCATGTAGGCCACCGCGCCGAGGTTGGCAATGATCTGGTGCCCGGCCAGCACGACGGTGCCCATGCGCGTGATGAAGATCGACATCAGCGTGAACGAGGTTATCTCGATCAGGTAGGTCAGTCCCATTGGCACGCCCAGCCGCAGCAGCGCGCGGATCGGCCGCGCCTGCGGCCATGCCCAGCTGGAAAATATCTGCAAGGGACGGTACGCCGCGTTGCGCCGCAGGATCAGGACGCCGGAGATGCACCAGATCCAGCTGATCAGTGCCGAAGCGAGCGCGCAGCCGGGTCCGCCCATGGCCGCGATGCCGAAGCCGCCACCGATGAACCAGGCATTGAGCGGAATCTTCACCGCCAGCCCGGCAAGCTGCAGCACCGTCACCATGACCGGACGCGACAAGGCATTGTTCAGCGCGGAATAGATGCGAAAGCCCAGCGCGGCCGGCAAGCCGAAGGCCTGGAGATGCAGGTAGCGCGTTGCCTTCTCAACCAGTTCGGGCGGCGCCTGGGCAAAATCCAGCAGCGGACCGGGGAACAAGAGCAGCAACATGCCAGGCACGGCCAGCGCCAGTCCAAGCCAGGCGGCTTGCCTGACCTCGCTGCCGATCTCGGCACTGCGCCCGGCCCCATGGAGTTGGCCGGCAATCGGGGCAAGCGCCTGCAATACGCCCATCAGGCTGATGTAGATCGTGACGTAAATCGATCCGCCCAGCCCCACCGCCGCCAGGTCGATCGCCGAGGCGCGACCCGCCATGATGGTATCGATCACGCCGAAGGCGATCACTGCGAGCTGGCCGACCAGGACCGGCGCGGCCAGCACAGAGATCCGGCGGATATCCTGGAGTGCAGTCATGCGTCGTGCCGTTGCCTGGGAGAGGAGTACCAGCGATCTCGTCGAACCATCTATGTCCGTCTCAGGGTTGGCGGGGCAGCCGGCGCGTAGGCGGGCTGGACTTGGGCGGCGCTACGCGGGACATATCAACCAGGCGATACATGCGGAAGCGCTCATCGCGGTCGGAAGGGCGGCGGCCTTCCCAAATCAGCCGCCATTCGAAATGCGAGATGCTGGTGGGCTCGCCGTAATCGACCGGATCATGGCGCAGCAGGATGTCGCACGCGTCCGCCGGGCCGCCAAAGCGGATATGGCCGAAATACGCGAACGACGCGAGTTGCGCATCGCCCATCCGGATCGGTTGCACGCAGTTATAAGTGGCGGGCAGCGCCATCGAAGCGGCTTGCGCCACGTCGCGATAGGTCTTGCCGTAGTTGATCGATGGCATCCACAGGGTCATCGCCAGCACCCACATCAGCGTGGTGCCGGCGGCCGAGATCACCACGGGGCGCCAGATTTGCTTGGGTGCGCGCGACAGCCGCCAGCGCACGATCAGGATCCAGGCCACGGTTACCAGCAGTGCATACACCACTGCGCGGATAGTGAAGTCTTCCTGGAAGCCCGGCAGCAGGCGGTGGATATTGGCGGCGATGCGCGGCGGCTGGCCCGTCGTCCTGGCGATCCACATGAACCAGACAAAGCCGCCGAAGATGGTGAAAAACAGCAGGGCGAACCAGTCGATTGCATTGATGGCCGCGCGCGTGAGCGTAGGCAGGCCGAATGCAGCCAGTACCGCCATCGGCGGCAGCAGCAGGATGAACTGCACATCGCCCGGCTGGCGCAGCAGGAACAGCATCAGCAGCGGCGGCAGCAGCATGGCAAGCGGCAGCGCCACATGCGGCGCACGGCGCATCCCCGACCAGCTCAGCCAGGCCCAGCCGGCAATCGGCCATACCGGCCAGGTGAACAGCAGCAGGTTGCGTGCGACGAAGTTGAGCGCGGTGGCGTTCGGCGCGCCATAGGTGCGGCGGTCGTAGCGCGACCACTCGCGGATAAAGGTCACGGCGTCGCTGGGGTCGGTGGCGCCGAAGTAGGCGGCGGCCATCCAGGCCGCCACCATTGCAAGTGCCAGCGGCACGCTCACCAGCAACAGGCGCGGCAGGGGCAGAGGCTTGCAAGCCAGGCCGCAGACAATGATCGACGCGAGCAGCACCAGCGGGATGACCGGGCCGCTGGACAGGGTCAGCGCGCCAAGCCCTACGCCCAGCCAGATGCCGCCCTGGACCGGTTTGTCCAGGCTGCGCACCATGCCGTACAGGCTCATGGCGACGAAGCAGACCTGGCCCACCTGCGGCGTGGTCTCGTGCCCGCGCATGGCCAGGCCGACGCAGGCCAGGAAGATCAGCAAGGCACCGTCGGCCAGCGTGCGGCCGTAGTCGCGCGCATTGGGCTGGCCGCCGAAGACATAGGCAAAGGGCTGTACCTCGGCGCGCCGGCCAAGCAGGTAGGTGGCGTACCAGATCAGGGCGCAGGTGCCGAAGTAGAAGAGTGCGGTGGCCACGCGCGACGCGTCCGGCGCGCCGAGCCAGCCGCCAAACAGCCGGATCATGAAGGCGCCGACCCAGAATACCAGGGGGCCGTCTTCCCCATAGGGGCGGCCCACGATATTGGGCATGAGCCAGTCCTGCGCGCCCCCCGTGGCCAGTTGCCACATCACACCGAAACCGGCCGCGTCCTCATTCTTCCACGGGTCGCGGCCAAACAGCCCGGCCAGGCCGTAGATGATGCAGATGGCCAGCAACAGCGCGCGCGGAAGCGTGCCGGTGGCGGCTGCGGTCAGGTGGACACGGGAAGTCTTGGCTGCACTCATTGATCGGTCGGGCTTGGGGCGGCCGGGACGGGCGCTCCCGGTTGGCTACATCCGGCTCATTCGCATGGGACACCGCCGATGCGGGGCGGAATACGCAATGGTATCGGACGAAGTGCGCCTGGCGCTGGCGTGAAAGGCGCCAACCGCGCGAGGGCTRCAAAAGCAAAGAGGCAGCCGATGCTGCCTCTTTGCTTGGGTGCGCGGCGCCGGAGCATCTTGTCCGAAGCCGTGCAGCGAGCGGGCTCGCGGCGAATTACTTCGCGGCGGCCTTGCCCAGCTTGCTGCCGAATTTCTGGCGGAACTTCTCGACGCGGCCGGCCGTGTCCATGATCTTCTGGGTGCCGGTGTAGAACGGGTGCGATTCCGACGAGACTTCGATCTTGGCCAGCGGGTATTCCTTGCCGTCGCGGGTGATCGTGTCGCGCGTCTGGATGGTCGAGCGGGTCACAAAGCTGAAGTCGTTCGACACGTCGAGGAACACGACTTCGCGATAATTCGGGTGAATGCCTTCTTTCATGATGTTTCCTTTCAGGTTGGGTAGCCAGTCCGTTGTTTGCCGCGCTGCTGCCGGGTATTGCGGCGAACGAACCACTTGCCGATAACGGACAATCCGGGATTATCGCAGAAAAACAAAAAACTGGGCAAGATTTGAGTGCGCCAGCAGGAGGACGGGCGAGTACCCCGAAAAATATACCTTTCGTCACATGGAGCCCGGATCCTGGCGGTAGAACGCCGCCAGCGAGTCATAGAGGGCAGGCCAATATCGACGCAGGCCAACCGGCTCGACAAAGAATGTTTCCGATGCCACCGCGAAGAACTCGCTGGGTGCCTCGCAGCCATAGGGGTCGATCACGCGTAGCGCGGGTGGAAGCCGCTCCGGATGATCCCAGGCATGGTCGGATTGCCTGTCGCAGGCCTCAGCGAAGCGGTCGTATTCGGACAGGAAGGTCTCGGCCCACTGCTCACGGTCGATGCCTGGGTGAAGTACGCGTGAGAAGGGTGGCACGCCGTCGGGCTCGCCATCGAGCATGTCGAGCTTGTGGGCGAATTCGTGGATGACCACGTTATAGGTGTCGTCCGGGTGGGCGTGGCGCGCGTTCAGGCCGGCGCCCGGGGTCTTCACGTCGGGCCAGGAAAGGATGACCGGGCCGTGTTCCCAGGCTTCGCCGCTGGCTTCCTCGACCACGCCGTGCACCAGCCCGATATCGTCCTCGACGGTACGTCGGATGACGAACTCTCCAGGGTAAAGCACGATGCCGCGCCAGCCGCGATACCACTCGATACCCAGCCTGAGGATGGGCACGCAGGCCTGCACCGCCACGATCGTCACCATTTCATCGGTAAGAGGCAGGTTGTGCGCGGTGGAGTATTCCTTTTCGGCGATGAAGAGCGTGGCGAGTTCGCGCAAGGCGGCGAGGTCGGCGGCGCCATAGCGCTGCACGAAGGGCAGGCTCGCCACCGTGTGTGCCCACAGCGCATCGGGGATCGCGTAGTGCTCGAGTTTGCGCACGCGCGAGCGCGCACGCAGGAAGTGGCTCAGTCGGCCGAACATGGGACTCCTGCAGGTGTGGCATCGAGGTGGCGCGCGCATGAAGCAGGACGCGGGACCCAAAGCCAGGTCAGGACATCGGCAAGCAATGCATCGTAGTGCAAAAATACAAAAAGGGCGCGCCGAGGCACGCCCTTCCTGTGCGGTACCAGCGCGCGAACCAGCCGTGCGCGGCACAGCGAACGATCAGCCGCCTCTGCGCATCATATCGAAAAACTCGGCGTTGTTCTTGGTCGCCTTCATCTTGTCGAGGATGAATWCCATGGCCTGCACTTCGTCCATATCCGAGATGAACTTGCGCAGCACCCACACCTTCTGCAGGATATCCGGCTTGATCAGCAATTCCTCGCGGCGGGTGCCGGACTTGTTCAGGTTGATCGACGGATAGACGCGTTTTTCCGCCAGGCGGCGTTCCAGGTGCACTTCCATATTGCCGGTGCCCTTGAATTCTTCGTAGATCACGTCGTCCATGCGSSWRCCGGTTTCGATCAGCGCGGTGGCGATGATGGTCAGCGAGCCGCCTTCTTCCAGGTTACGCGCGGCGCCGAAGAAACGCTTGGGGCGTTGCAGCGCGTTGGCGTCCACGCCGCCGGTCAGCACCTTGCCCGAAGCCGGCACCACCGTGTTGTAGGCGCGTGCCAGGCGGGTGATCGAGTCCAGCAGGATCACCACGTCGCGCTTGAGCTCGACCAGGCGCTTGGCCTTTTCGATCACCATTTCGGCAACCTGCACGTGGCGGATGGCGGGCTCGTCGAAGGTCGACGCCACCACTTCGCCGCGCACCGAGCGCAGCATTTCGGTCACTTCTTCCGGCCGTTCGTCGATCAACAGCACGAACAGGTCGGCTTCCGGATGGTTGTTGGCAATCGCATGGGCGATGTGCTGCAGCATCACGGTCTTGCCGGACTTTGGCGATGCCACCAGCAGCGCGCGCTGGCCGCGGCCGATCGGCGCGATCATGTCGATGATGCGGCCGGTGATGTTTTCCTCGGCGCGGATTTCGCGTTCGAGCGTGAGCGGCCGGTTCGGGTGCAGCGGCGTCAGGTTCTCGAACATGATGCGGTTCTTCACCGCTTCAGGCGCCTGGCCGTTGACCTTGTCCACCTTCACCAGCGCGAAATAGCGCTCGCCGTCCTTCGGGGTCCGTACTTCGCCCTCGATCGTATCGCCGGTATGCAGATTGAAGCGGCGGATCTGCGAAGGGCTGATGTAGATGTCGTCCGTGCTTGCCAGGTAGGAGGTCTCGGGCGAGCGCAGGAAGCCGAAGCCGTCCGGCAGGACTTCCAGCGTGCCGTCTCCGAAGATGGTTTCGCCCAGCTTGGCGCGCTTCTTCAGGATCGCAAACATCAGCTCCTGTTTGCGCATCCGTTGTGCATTGTCGATCTCGAGGGTCGCGGCCATTTCGAGAAGCGCAGACACGTGAAGCGATTTGAGTTCTGTCAGGTGCATAGACGAGGGGTACAGAGGCGCCCGGACGGGCTGGACCTAAAGGAAGGGGGAAGAAATGAGCGAACGCTCGGGGAAGTTGTTGGTGCCATCTTAGCACAATCCGGACGGTGCGCCAGGACTGGCGCACGGACGTCGGATTGTGGCTACAACCGGGGCGGCGCCTGGCGGCACCTCGCCCCGGGCTAGCGACTTACAGATTGCCGTCGAGGAAAGCGGTCAGTTGCGACTTGGACAGCGCGCCGACCTTCTGCGCGGCAACCGCGCCATTCTTGAACAGGATCAGCGTGGGAATACCGCGGATGCCGAACTTGGCCGGCACTTGCTGGTTTTCATCGACGTTGATCTTGGCGATCTGCAGCTTGTCGCCGTAGTCCTTGGCCACTTCGTCCAGGATCGGGGCGATCATCTTGCACGGGCCGCACCATTCGGCCCAGAARTCGASSAKGACGGGCTTGTCGGACTGGAGCACGTCGGCGTCGAAGGAGGCGTCGCTCACATACTTGATTTGTTCACTCATGGCGGAAAACCTCTGGTTTCGCTCTGTTTGATTTGAAGGCGGGATTTGCCGAACCGCTACATTACACGAGTTTGCGCATACCCGTAGGCAGGCGCATCACCCGGTGCGTGCGGGCCCGAGCGACGGGCACGCCACGGAAAGGCGAGTTTTGCTCATATGTTACCAGTTGACGGGAATTCAATACCTTCCCGGTCAAGGTCACGGTGCGTTGCCGAACACGGCGGGGAAAGACATTTTTGTGCGGCGAAGCATGGGGGCATTYTGCCCCGGAAGGCTGGCCCTGTTGAGTGATTCTATTAATCGGGGCGAGAGCTTTTCTCAATCGGGGGCTGCGGCAAAGGCCGATGCGGCGCGGCCGGCGTATGATTTATCGGACACTTCGCTTTGGTGCCGCATGGCCCGAGCGCTCCCTTGCGTGTTCGCGAATGTGCGGCGCGCCGGGGCGCGTAGAATATAAACATGCGCCAGGCCTTGCGCCCGGCGCCTTCCCGCGCAACAGACAAGGCAAATCGACCATGACGCCCGACACCCCTTCCAAGCCCGATCCGCAACAGCCGCCCGAAGTGGGACACCTGAGCGACGCGCTGGATCACATCAATAGCGCGGTCGAACAGAACAGCATTGCCGGCGGCGCGGCCAAGGGTCTTCTGTACAGCATCATCGAGACATTGGGCGCGCTGGTCGGTGACCCCGACCTTCCCGAGCATGCACGCTCCGGCTACCAGGGCTTGCTCGAGACCGCGCGCGAGATCCGCGCCCGTCTGGAGGGCGGCAGCCACTGAAGACCCTCGGGGTTTTCCCGTATTTTCACGTTGCCCGAGCGCGCTGCCCGGCTCGCCGGCCAGGCAGTGCGTGCCTGCGCGCCGCGCGCCATGACTTCCGATCCGGCCGCCACACTCGCTTCATGACTTCGCTGCAATTCCGTCCCGGCCCCGACTTCCTGCCGCAGGCTGCCGCTTCGGCCTGGTATTTTCTCGACCATTGCGGGGAGCAGCAAGCCGCTGCGCACGTGGTAGTGCCTACCGCGGCGCAGATTCCCGGCGTGCGGCAGGCGCTGGATGCCGCGRCGCGCGCTGCCGGCGCGCCGCGCCTGCTGCCGCGCGTGCTCACGCTTGGCCACTGGTTGCTCGATCTGCCGCCCGACCCGGTGCCGGTGCGCAGCCATGCGGCCCGGCTGCTGGCGGTGCAGCAGGCCATCCGCGCGCAGGACTGGTTACGGCGTGCCTTCGGCGCGCAGACCGAGGCAGCGGCGTGGGGGCTGGCGCAGACGCTGCTGACCATCAGCGACGAACTGAGCGCGCGCTGGCTTGACGATGACGCCATCCGCGATGAAGACATCGACGGCGACGACCGCGCCGCGCTGCTGCAAGGCGCGCTGGAACGAACCTACGCGCATTTGTCGTCGCGCTTCCTTGGCGAGGAGGCGCGCATCGTGATGGCCTTCTGGCAAGCCTTGTCGGGCCCGGACGATCCGCTGCCGGCGCGCCGCCGCGTTCTGCACCGGCTGGCCCAGCACGTGGCGGGGCCGGTGATCTGGCTGGGGCCGACTCCGCCCGCGCCGATCGAGGACGCCTTCCTGAAGCAGGCCGCCGAGCTCGTGCCGGTGATCCGCATCGGCTATGACTGGTCGGCGCAGTCAACGCCGTCGGAGAGCCACGCGCTCGATGCTGGCGGGGATGATGAAGACGCCGCGGCAGGGGCATTCGACTGGTATGACACCCTGCTTGCCCTGTGGCCGGAGGCCAGGTTGCCGGGGGCGCAGGAAGCGGCGCCGCGCCGCGCGCCGCGCGGCCTGCCGGCCGGGCGCCCACGCGTGCGCGTGATCGGCAGCGCGCGCTTCGAGGACGAAGCCGGCGCCGCCGCCGACCAGCTTGTGCAGTGGCTCAATGAAGGCCGGCGCCACGTAGCCCTGGTTGCGCACGATCGTGTGGTGGCGCGGCGCGCGCGCGCCTTGCTGGCGCGCGCCGGCGCGCCGGTGCGCGACGAAACGGGCTGGAAACTCTCAACCACGCGCGCCGCCGCCGCGCTGATGCGCTGGTTCGATCTGCTCAACCAGGACGGCGATACCTCGGCCCTGCTCGACCTRCTCAAGAGCCCGTTTTGCCTGCCGCATTTCCCCTTGCGCGGCGCGGCCATCGCCGCGCTGGAGCGGCAGATTCGCCGCGACGGCATCAGTGGCGGCTGGCGCCGCCTGCAGCAGCGCTTCAGGCCGGACGCCGCGGACGAATCACGCGCGAGCGCGGATGAAGCCAGCACCGGCGATGTCGCGGAGCAGGACGCCCGCCGCGCGGCGCGGCAGGCCGCGTGCGAGCTGGTGCAGTGCCTTGCGGCCGAAGCCGCAGCCTGGCCGCGCGGCAAGGCGCAGAAACCGGTGTCGACCTGGCTGGAGCGGCTCGATGCCACGCTCGACGTGATCGGCATGCGCAATGCGCTGGCCGCCGACGATGCGGGCAGCCAGCTGCTCGACGCGCTGGCGCGCCTTGCCGACTTGCCTCAGGACGAGACAGGCGCGCTCGCCACGCTCGATCTCGGCGAGTTCCGCTCCATGCTGTCGGCCTTGCTCGAATCGGTCGCTTACAAGGAGCCCTCGGCCAGCGGCGCCGCGCGCATCACCATCCTGCCGCTCAACGGCGCGCGCATGCGGCGCTTCGATGGCGTGGTGGTGGTGGGGTGCGACGATACGCAGCTACCCTCCAGCGCGGCGGAACTGATGTTCTTCTCCAACCAGATGCGGCGCGAACTGGCGCTGGAAGATCGCGAGGTGCGCTTTGCACAGCAGGCGCGCGATCTTGCCGAGGTCCTGCTGAATAACGATGACGTCGTGCTGACCTGGCAACGCCTTGGCGCGCGCGGCGAGCCCAAGCACGTGTCGGGCTGGATCGAGCGCCTCAGCGCGCTGTGCTCGCGGGCGGGCGYGCCCATCGAGGCGAGTGCCTTGCCCGCGCAGCACGAGACCCTCGCCGAGGTGGGCGGAATGCCCGCACCAGCGGCTTCGGAACTGGTGCCTGCGCGCTGGAGCGCGCAGGCGTACAACATGCTGCGGCGCTGTCCCTACCAGTTCTTCGCGGGCCGCATGCTCGGGCTGGCCGGGCTGGAGGTCGTCAGCGACGATCTGGAAAAGCGCGATATCGGCGAGCTGTTGCACCGCGTGCTGTTGCGCTACCACCGCGAGGCATCGCAGGACGGCTTGCGCCACCAGGACGCCCGGCTGGCGCGGCTGCGCGAGATTTCCGACCACGAGTTCGGCGCGCTGATGAAGGAAGACGGCAACGCCATCGGCTATTACCGCCGCTGGTGTGAAGTGCTGCCTTCCTACGTGGCATGGCAGGCTGAACGCGAGGCGCAAGGCTGGTTCTGGGACGATGGCGAGCTGGACGCCACCGTCGACCTGCCCATGCCCGATGGCCAGCCGCTGCGCGTCAATGGCCGCATCGACCGGCTCGACCGCGCCCGCGATGGCAGCCGCGCGGTGCTCGATTACAAGACGCAGAGCGTGCTGCGTCTCAAGCGCAAGGTAGGGGACGTGGAAGAGGATTGCCAGTTGCCATTCTATGGATTGCTGCGCGCCGACGTTGCCGGTGGCAGCTGGGTGGCGCTTGAGGGCGTGAAGGATGGCCCGCCCGCGTCCCAGCGCGAGGTTGGCTTGCCTGACTTCGACGCCGCGGTGGCCTGGCTGGAGCAACAGTTGCGCACCGACGTGATGCGCTTGCGCCGGGACGCGCCGCTGCCGGCTTTCGGCGATGCCAGCGCATGCACCTATTGCACGGCCCGCGGCCTGTGCCGCAAGGGTTTCTGGGAAAGCACGGCGTTGCCGCCACAGGTGGGAGGGCGCGCATGAGCATCCATGCCTATTTGCGCGATGGCGAGCCGATTGCGGAGGCTGAGTTCACTCGCGCGGCCTGCGACCCCGCCCGCTCGGTGGTGGTCGAGGCCTGCGCGGGCAGCGGCAAGACCTGGCTGCTGGTGGCGCGCCTGTTGCGCCTGTTGCTGGCTGGCGCGGCGCCGCACGAGATCCTCGCCATCACCTTCACGCGCAAGGCCGCCGAGGAAATGCGCGAGCGCCTGCTGGAAGTGCTCGCGCAACTTGCGCGTGACGATGACGAGGCGGTGATCGCCGCGCTGACGCAGCGCGGGCTTTCCCCCGATGCGGCACGCGTGGCACTGCCGCGCGCCCGCGGCCTGCACGCGCAGGTGCTCGCCGCGCCCGGCCGCATGGCCATCGATACGTTCCACGGCTGGTTCGGCACCCTGCTGCGCGGGGCGCCGCTGGCGTCGGGCATCGTGCCGGGCGCCACGCTGCGCGAAGACGCGCTGCGCATGAAGCGCGAAGCGTGGGCGCCGTTCTGGCAGGCGCTGGCAACACCGCCGTACGCCGACCTGCGCGCGGCGTTCGAGCGGCTGGTCGACGCCATTGGCGAGTTCCAGGCGCGCGCGCTGCTTGATGCCATGTTCCACGCGCGCAGCGAGTGGCTGGCGTTCCGCGAAAGTGCCGATCCTGCGCAGGCGCTCGCCGCCGACCTTGGCGAGGATGCGCAGGTCGACGTGCTGCTCGAAGTACTGGCCGACGACAGCTGGCTCGACGCTTGCCAGGGCCTTGCTTCGCAGTTGGGCAGGGGCGGCAAGACCGAGCAGGCGCATGCCACGCGCCTGGCTGACGCGATCATGGCGATCCGCGCCTGGCGCGAGGCGGGTGCCGCAGGAGGCGAGCCCGCCGAGCGCGCTTTCGCGGTACTGCGCGATGCGTTCTTCACTGCCGCGGGCAAGCCGCGCTCGCTGCGTGCCACCGCGGCGCTGACCAAGGCGCTGGGCGGCGAGGCGATGGTCGACGCGTTCCTGGCCGAGCACGGCGAGATGTGCGCCGCGCTGGAGCAGGTGGCGCAGCGCCGTTGCGAGGCTGCGGTGCTGGCGGTCAACCTTGCGCTCTACCACTTGGGCGATGCGCTGCTGACACGCTACCAGCACCACAAGTCCGAGCAGCGCGCGATGGACTTCGCCGACCTGGAGTGGCTGGCCGCGCGGCTGATGGGCGATGAAGAGACCGCCACCTACCTGCAGGTCCGGCTCGATGCACGCTACCGCCACCTGCTGCTCGACGAGTTCCAGGACACCAACCCGCTGCAATGGCGAATCCTGCAGGGCTGGCTGGCCGGCTACGCGGGGCTGGGCGAGCGGCCTACGGTGTTTCTGGTGGGCGACCCCAAGCAATCGATCTATCGCTTCCGCCGCGCCGATGCGCGTCTGTTCCAGACCGCCAGCGAGATGCTGCAGTCCGGTTTCGGCGCCACCGTGCTGCGCACCAACCGGACCCGCCGCAATCGCCCCGAGGTGCTGGACTGGGTCAACGCCGTGTTCGATGCCGCGCGTGCCGACGGCCGCTATCCGCTGTTCGAGACGCAGACTACCGCGCTCGGCGAGCCGGGCGGGCCGGTGTGGCTGCTGCCACTGGTCGAGCCCGAGGAAGAGGCGGGGGGCAACCCCGCTACGCCGGAGGGCGAAGCCACCGATGAAGCCGGCGAGGCCGTCCCGAAAGCCGCAACGCACCGCGATACGCTCACCCAGCCGCGACAGCATGAGGGCGATTCGCTGCGGCTCGAAGAGGGCAGGCGCGTGGCCGCCTGGCTGCGGCATATCCGCGCCACCGTGCCGGTCGCCGATAGCGATGGCCCGCGGCCCGCGCGCTGGAGCGACATGCACTTGCTGGTGCGCCGCAAGACCCATCTGGCGGAATACGAACGCGCCTTCCGCGAGGCCGGCATCCCGTGCCTGAGCCCGCGCCGGGGCGGCTTGCTGGCCACGCTCGAAGCGCTCGACCTGTCGGCGCTGCTGGCCTTCCTGATGACGCCGGAATCCGATCTGGACCTGGCCCATGTGCTGAAAAGCCCGCTGGTGGGCGCCACYGACGAWGACCTGATTGCTATCGCGCAGATGACTCAGGCGCGCGAGCCGCGGCCGGGATGGTGGGCCTGCCTGATGGAGCAAGGGCTGCCCGAGTACAGCAGCCCCGCGCTGCGCGACGGCATCGCGCGGCTGCGCCACTGGCAGGAAGTGGCGCCGCATCGCCCGGTGCATGACCTGATCGACCATATCTACCACGGCGGCGAAGTACGCCGCCGCTATGCCGAAGCCGCGCCTGCCGAGATCCGCGACCAGGTGCTGGCGAACCTCGATGCCTTCCTGAAGCTTTCGCTCGATCTTGACGGCGGCCGCTACCCGAGCTTGCCGAAGTTCATCGACGAACTGCAGGAAATCCGCCGCGGCGAAGAAGGCGAAAGCCCGGACGAAGGCGGCATGGCCGACAACGCCGAGGATGCCGAGGGCGAAGCCGATGCCGACGCCGCCGACAACGCACAGGACGCGGTCCACATTCTCACCGTGCATGCGGCCAAGGGCCTGGAGGCCCCGTTCGTCGTGTTGCTGGACGCAAACCACAGCGATGCCGCCGCTGACCGGGGCGGCATCCTGATCGACTGGCCGCCGTCGTCGCCCGTGCCGGTGCATTTCTCGGCGTATGGCAAGCGCAGCACGCGCGGGCTGGCACGCGCGCCCTTGTTCGAGGCCGAGGCCGCGTTGGCCGAGCGCGAGAACTGGAACCTGCTCTATGTGGCGATGACGCGCGCGCGCCAGGGCTTGCTGGTGAGCGGCGTGAAGGGACGCGCGTCGCGCAGCGCCGACAGCGGCGAAGGCAATCGCGAGATCGCGGGAAGCTGGTATGCGCGATTGTTGTCAGCCAGGGTCGGCGAGGAAGTCGATCCCTTTCCGCCGGCCAGCGCGCAGGACGTGGCGGGCGCCGCGTCAGGCAACGACGCGCGCGTGCGCTATACGGATTTTCGCCAGCGTTACCGCGAGGCGGCCGAGACGCTGGCGCCGGTGCTGGAGTGGGAAGACGAGGCGGCGGAGCAAGGTGCGAGCCCGAGCGAGGATGGCCATGCCATCGTGTTCGATGCCGACGCGGCTCGCCATGGCGAATTGCTGCACGCGCTGCTGGAACGTGTGACGCGTTACCCCGAGGCGTTCGAGGGGCTGCCCGAACCCGAGGTGGTCATGCGCTGGTTCCCGCTGGCCGGGGCCGGCACCGCGCAGGCGCGCGTGCTGTGGCGGGACCAGGCGCATGCCGCCGTCGAGGCAGCGCGCCTGATGCTGGAGGCCCCGGCCTTGCGGGCGCTGCTGTTCCCGCAAGCGGCCATCAGCGCGCGCAACGAGGTTGAACTCTACGATGCGCGCGGCCGCCTGCTGCGGATCGACCGTCTGGTGGAGTTCGCCGACCGGGTGGTGATCATCGATTACAAGTTGCGCCTGCTGCCGCAGGAGCACGCCGCCTACGCGCAGCAGCTTGCGCGTTATGTGGCGGCGGTCAGGCCGATGTTCCCTGGGCGGGCGGTCGAGGCTGGCGTGGCCACGGCTGACGGGGAGTGGATTGCGGCGCAGGCGCTGCAGACGGAACGCCAGGGTTCTCTGTTCTAGGTATGTCCTGGATCATGGCAAGGGCGGGGGAGGCGCGGCAGAATAGCTAACGTCGGCGGCGCGGGCACGGGGGATGAAACTGGCTCCCAAGCCGCGGACTCGACGCGGCCGGACTGCCGTGCGGGAATATTCTGCTGAAGGCGGATTGTAACCAGCGGACGATCGGCGCCTGGCGCAAGTGCTTGATGCACATGCGGCAAGAAAGCGCGATGATGCGGGGGGATGCTGCGGATACGACTGGGGAATGTTAGGGGGACGAGCCCGACCCTCGGCACTGGCGGAAAACGGCTGTGGCTGCTTCGTTCCCGACCTGACCAGGTTGACCGCGCCGCCATGCGAGGAGGCCCGTCCGGTCGGCATTGTAACCCAGAGCGGACGGATCGGGCAGATTTCCCGCGAAATTGATTGAGTAAAGCGCATGGCCCAGGCAACGCCAGGGCGTGCAAGGACGAAAACGCGCTAGCCGCCAGCGTCGGGACGCAACGCGGCCCGGCTGGCGGATATGGCAACCGTGACACCAGCGAGACCTGCGATGAATGCCAACGAACAGATGCTCCGTACCACGCTGCCGCCCCAGGAC
>NZ_JBFTLX010000166.1:0-15431 GCF_056396665.1 Cupriavidus sp. 05T313
CGATGACGGCGCCCAGGCCGGCAATCAGGCCATCCACCAGCAGGCTGCGCAGCATGCCTTCTGGCAGGTGGCTGCCGACGATCTCGCCGAACCAGTGCACGCCGCCCTCGAGGCCGTCCATCAGCGGCGTGGCCCATGAGAACACCGCCTGGAACATCAGGAACAGCAGCACGGCCAGGATCAGCAGCCCGAACACCGGATGCAGCAGGATGCGGTCGAGCCGGTCGTCCATGGCGGCGGTGCGCGCCGGCATCGTGACGGACGCATCCAGCAGGCGCTTGACCTCCTGGTGGACGTCCAGGTCGGAAGCGCTTTCGGCGGCGGCCTGCGGCGCCGCGGGCAGGGCGGCGTCGAGGGCGGCCAGCAGGTTGGCGGCGCCATCGCGCCTGACGGCCACCGTCGCCACCACCGGCACGCCGAGCGCGGCGGACAGCTTGTCGCGATCGATGTGGATGCCGCGCTTGGCCGCGGCGTCGCTCATATTGAGCACCAGCACCATCGGCAGGCCGAGGCGGCGCAGCTCCAGCACGAAGCGCAGGTGCAGGCGCAGGTTGGTGGCATCCACCACCGACACCAGCAGGTCGGGGCGCGGCTCGCCCGGGCGCTGCCCCAGGCAGATATCGCGCGTGATGGCTTCGTCCAGGCTGGCCGCGTGCAGGCTGTATGCGCCCGGCAGGTCGAGCACCCRCACCTGGCGCCCGGCCGGCGAAACGAAATGGCCTTCCTTGCGCTCGACGGTGACGCCCGCATAGTTGGCCACCTTCTGGCGGCTGCCGGTCAGGCGATTGAACAGGGCGGTCTTGCCGCAGTTGGGATTGCCCACCAGCGCAACGCGCAAAGCGGGACGCTGGGAAGCGGAAGTCGGGGAGGCGACAGACATATTCTTGGCAGGTGCCCGGTCAGGCAGCGGAGCGTTTGACGGCGGGCGCGTCGGGCTGCGCTGCCGGCGTGATGCTGGAGACGGAAGCGCTGACCGCTTCCACGGTAATGCGGGCCGCTTCGGCGCGGCGCAATGCAAACCGGGTAAAGCCAACCTGGGCGACAAGGGGATCCATGCCGAACGGTCCCAGTGCAATGACCTGTACAGCTTCGCCCGGCACAAAGCCGAGTTCGCGCAGGCGGCGAGCTACCGGATCGTTAGGAGAGTTGTCATCGACAGACACGATGACAGCGGCAGTGCGCCGCGCAAGGTCAGACAACCGCATGTGGCTTCCAGTCCGTTGGCGCGAGGCACGGCACGCGGTCGGCAAACTCACACCAGGGTTGGTAAATGAAAATCGTTCCTATTGTAGCCGATTTGCATGCCTGTGTTCGGCTTTCGGGCCGTTGCCATGTTGCTGCCGCAAATCTTCCGCTGGTAACGGGCATTTGCGGTTGTGGAAGCGGACATTGCCGGGGGACGGACGGCGTTGCGCGACGGGATGTTGCCCCCTGTCATAGAATGCGAGTCGGCACACACCCGGCGCTGGCCCAGGGCGGCCAAGCCACGCTAACAGGGAGCACAAGACATGATTTTCGAAATAGCGCAGTTCCAGATCAAGCCGGGTTCCGAATCGGCGTTCGAGGCGGGTGTGGCGAAGGCGGCGCCGCTCTTCAAGCGCGCCCGCGGCTGTCACGCCATGCGCTTGCTCAGGTCGATCGAGAATCCCTCGCACTACACCCTCGAAGTGAAGTGGGAGACGGTCGAGAACCATATGGTCGATTTCCGCGAATCCGAGGATTTCACCGAGTGGCGCAAGCTGGTTGGCGAATACTTCGCGGCGGCGCCCAATGTCGGGCATGCGAGCGTCGCGGTCGAAGGGTTCTGAGGCCGGCGGCAGCCGGGGATGCCCGGGCTGCCGGCGCTTTTCCCCTGCTGCAGTCCCCTGCTTCGGGAGGGGGGCGAATAACGCAATTGCGTTATTGGTGGGGGCATGGCCAGGGGGTAAGCTGTTTGCACGCTGAACACCCCGTTCCACGCGTATTTGACGTGCCACCTGCCGGTAAAGCAGGTGGCATTTTCTTCTTGTGCCGGGGCTTTCGCCATAGGGGCGCTGCGATGCCCATTCAAACCCGAAAGCACCCTGCGTGAACTGCCGCGCTGTCCTCCTGCCTCATCCCCTCACCATTTCCAGGAACCGGTCCCTCGCCGGATCATCCGGCCCGGCCTTCCACACGCAATACACCTCCGACGGCACTGTCGCCTGCGCCAGCGGCAGGAACACCGCCCCGGCCATCGCCGAGTGCTGCAATGCCGCCGGCACCACGGCAACCCCGGTGCCTTGCGACACCAGCGACACCACCGACAGCCAGTGCCGCACCTCATGCCGGATCTGCGGATAAAAGCCCTGCGCCGCGCACATCTCGAAGATCCGGTTGTAATAGTCGGGCGAAGCCTTGCGCGAGAACAGTACGAAAGGCTCGCCACGCAACTCGCCAAGCGCTACGGAGGCTTGGTTGGCCAGCGGATGGTCGTCGGGCACGCAGCACAGGAACGGCTCGCTGTGCACTAGCGAGGTGGCGAGCTCGTCCGGGACGCGGTTGGTATGGATGAAGCCGGCGTCCAGCGCATCGTGCAGCAGCGCGTCGATCTGCTCCTGCGAGTTGAGTTCGGTCAGCGCCACCTGGATGCCGGGGTAGCTGGTCTGGAACGCACGCAGGCGCTGGGGCAGGCCGCGGTACAACATTGAGCCAACGAAGCCGATGCGCAGCCGTCCCACCGCGCCGGCCTCGATCTCGCGCGCCAGCAGGCGGGCTTCCTCGGCCTGCGCAAGCAGCGCGCTGGCCGATTCCCGGAAGGCCCGGCCGGCGGCGGTCAGGCGCACGCCGCGGCTGTCGCGCTCGAACAGGCGGGCGCCCACCGAAGCTTCCAACTGCTGGATATTGAGCGACAACGGCGGCTGGGAGATCGACAGCCGGCGAGCGGCACGGCCGAAATGCAGCTCCTCGGCGAGCACAAGGAAGTAGCGCAGGTGACGGAATTCCATAGCGATACAGAAATTATATGGATCAAGCCAATTTTAGAATTAGACACGAATCGCCGGGCTTTGAATAATGCAGACAGAGCATCCGTCCGCCGCCCCGCGCGCGATGCCACGGCCCAGGGGCCACGCAGATGCCCTGCCCGCTAAAAACGGCCGGTAAAAGCACAAAACTAACAGCAAGAGACAGCAAAACCACCACACCGCGCAAGAACCGCCCGCCAGCAGCCTGGAGCGTCCGCCCAGGGGCCGGTCTGGCTTTGGACCCGGCGTCACGCGCCGGCAAACTCAGGAGACACCTCATGCAGACCAGCGCAGCGCGCCAAACTGCCACTTCCGCCACCACCGCACCCGCCGCCACGGCCACGCCAGCCCATCCGGTGCCGGACCAGCAGGGCGTCAACCTGTTTGCCAGCGATCCGGATCTTCGCGCGCTGTTGCCGCTGTATCTCCCGGCGGACCTGTTCGCCCACCTGCTGCCCCACCTCGATCGCATGGGCGCGCTGGCCGGCGGCGTGCTGGACGAACTCGCGCATATCGCCGACCAGAACAAGCCCACCTTGTCGCACCGGACCCGCACCGGCATCGATGCGCAACGCATCGACAAGCATCCCGCTTACGTGGAGCTTGAGAAGGTAGCGTTCTCCGAGTTCGGCCTGGCGGCGGCATCGCACCGCGGCGGCGTGCTCGGCTGGGACAAGCCGATGCCCGCCGCGGCCAAGTATGCGCTGACCTACCTGTTCGTGCAGGCCGAGTTCGGCCTGTGCTGCCCGCTGTCGATGACCGATTCGCTCACCCGCACGCTGCGCAAGTTCGGCGATCCGGCGGTGGTCGAGCGCTTCCTGCCCAATCTCACTACCCAGGTCTTCGAGGACCTGTACCAGGGCGCCATGTTCATGACCGAGCAGGGCGCCGGATCCGACGTGGCCGCGACCACCACGCGCGCCGCCCGCGACGCGCAGGCCGAAGGCGGCTGGCGCCTGTCGGGCGACAAGTGGTTCTGCTCCAACCCGGACGCCGCGCTGGCGATGGTGCTGGCCCGCGTCGAAGACGAGAACGGCGAGGCCGCTCCCGGCATCAAGGGCGTGTCGCTGTTCCTGCTGCCGCGCACACTGGCCGACGGCAGCGCCAATCACTATCGCATCATCCGCCTGAAGGACAAGCTCGGCACGCGCTCCATGGCCAGCGGCGAGATTCGCCTCGAAGGCGCCCATGCCTACCTGGTGGGCGAACTGGGCCGGGGCTTCGTGCAGATGGCCGACATGATCAACAACTCGCGCCTGTCCAACGGCGTGCGCGCGGCCGGGCTGATGCGCCGCGCCCTGTCCGAGGGCCAGTTCATCGCGCGCGAGCGCCGCGCCTTCGGCAAGCGCCTGCTGGACATGCCGCTGATGCGCCGCCAGCTGCTCAAGCTCGTGCTGCCCACCGAGCAGGCCCGCACCATGGTGTTCCAGACCGCCGAGGCACTGCGCCGCGCCGATGCCGGCGAGGCCGATGCTTATCCGCTGATGCGCGTGCTGACGCCGCTGATCAAGTTCCGCGCCTGCCGCGATGCGCGCAAGGTCACCGGCGACGCCATGGAAATGCGCGGCGGCTGCGGCTATATCGAGGAATGGAGCGATCCGCGCCTGGTGCGCGACGCGCATCTTGGTTCGATCTGGGAAGGCACCAGCAATATCGTCGCCCTGGATGTGCTGCGCGCGATCCGCCGCGAAGGCGCGTTGCCGGTGCTCGAAGCCCACCTGGCAGGCCTGCTGCAAGCCACGCCGATGCATTCCACGGCGCGCGCTGCGTTCACCAGGGCCGTCGCTCGTGCCAGCACGCTGGCCGACCGCGCAGCCGAAGCCGGCGCCGATGGCGATGTGCTGGCCCGCCAGGCCGCCTCGGCGCTGTACCACGTGACCAGCGCGGTCGCCATGGCCTGGGAAGCCGGCCGCATCGGCTCGGTACGGCGCATGCGCCTGGCCCAGCTGGTGCTGCTCCATCGCGTGCTGCCCCAGGATCCTCTGGCCGGCGAGGCCGAACCCTACTGGCTGGCCGACACCGTCGCGCCGCCCGACGACGGCGCCGTGAGCGCTACCGGCGAGGTGGACCAAGTCAACCTCTTCTGACGCAGTACCGCAAAACCGTAAACCGACAAGCCCCCGCGGCGCCCACCGGCGCCGCGCACGCCGCCGCAGCATCGGCTGCCCGGCGGAAGAAGACCTAAACCAGGAGACAAGCATGACCCTCTGGCAACGCATCGCGGCCATCGCCGCCTGCACCCTCTGCGTAGGCGTGGCCCCCGCGCAGGCGCAGAAGGAATTCCCGTCCAAGCCGATCATGATGATCGTGACCTACCCGCCCGGCGGCCCCACCGACGTGATGGCGCGCACCCTGGCGTCCGCGCTCAAGGGCAGCCTCGGCCAGACCGTGGTGGTGGAAAACCGCGCCGGTGCCGGCGGCAATATCGGCGCCGAAGCGGTGGCGCGTGCCGAGCCGGATGGCTACACGCTGATGTTCGGTACCTCGGCCCCGCTGGCGATCAATGTCAGCCTGTACCGCAAGATCAACTACGACCCGGTAAAGAGCTTTGCGCCGGTGATCCAGATCGGGCAGTTGCCTAACGTGCTGGTGGTCAACCCATCCGTGCCCGCCAAGAACGTGAGCGAACTGATCGCGTACGGCAAGGCGCATCCCGGCAATCTCACCTATGCCTCCTCCGGCAACGGCGCGTCCTCGCATCTCGCAGGCGTGCTGTTCAACAACATGGCCGGCACCGACTTCCGCCATATCCCCTACAAGGGCACCGGTCCCGCGCTCAACGACCTGCTTGGCGGGCAGGTCAGCATGGCGTTCACCGATGTGCTCACCGCGCTGCCCTTTATCAAGAGCGGCAAGGTGCGCGTGCTGGGCGTGACCACCAAGGGCCGTTCGCAAGCGCTGCCCGATGTGCCCACCGTGGCCGAGCAGGGCGTGCCCGGCTTCGACGTCTCGGTATTCTTCGGCGTGGTCGCGCCGGCCGGCACGCCGCCGGCGGTCATCACCCGGCTCAATCGTGCCTTTGCCGAAGCGCTGCAACAGCCCGAAGTACGCAAGACCTTGCTCGCGCAGGGTCTGGAACTCGCGCCGTCGACGACGCCGGAGCAGCTCGGCAGCTTCGTCAAGGCGGAGGTGACCAAATGGCGCGGCGTGGTGCAGAAATCGGGCGCGCAGCTGGACTGAGCAAACGGCGCCGGGGCGGCCGCGCCGCCGCCCCGGCGGTGACGCTGGCCAGGCAAGGCTATGAACGATGGCCGGTTCGGCTGTAGTATCGTTGTTTGCGAACGAGCGTGCGTTTCTGCGCACCTCATGGCATGAAGCCTGTTCGTGGGCACAACAAAGCAGCGGTGCCCGCTCCGGACTTCATGACCGTCCCTCGTTCCCGCGTTTCCTGACCGCCCCCAACCGACCCCGCCTTATATGACCGATTTATCCAAGCCCACGCCCGTCAACGAATTCGCCGGTGAGGCGCCTGGCCTGCTGTTCGCCCTGCCGATGCCGATGGCCCGCGTCTTCGGGCTGACCGGCGTGCACATCGACGCCAAAGAAGCGCGCGTGCGCATGCCCTATCACCCGGACCACACCAACAGCCGCGGCGACGTGCATGGCGGCGCGCTGGCCACCCTGCTCGACTGCACGCTGGCCTGCGTCGCGCGCGGCCACGATCCCCGGCGCTATGGCGTGGCGACGATCGACCTGTCGGTGCATTTCACGGCGCCCGGACGCGGCGAGCTGACCGCCACCGCCTGGTGCGAGCGGCGTGGCCGCTCCCTGTGCTTCGCGCGCGGCGAGATCCGCGACGAGCAGGGCGAGTTGCTGGCGCTGGCTACCGGCACCTTCAAGCTGCTCGAGCGCGCCCCCGCGGCTGCCTGAGCAGCAAACGCCAATCGTCAACCGTCAACCACCGCCAACCGCCGCCAACCACCGCAGCTACGGAAACCCATCTCATGAGCAAACTCCCTGCATCCCCCGGCGCCCTCGCCGGCATCCGCGTGGTCGATCTCTCCCGCATCCTGGGTGGCCCGTTCTGCGGCCAGATCCTCGGCGACCATGGTGCCGACGTGCTCAAGATCGAACCGCCCCAGGGCGACGACACGCGCACCTGGGGGCCTCCGTTCAAGGATGGCGTGGCCTCGTACTACTTCGGGCTCAATCGCAACAAGCGCGTGATGCGCCTGGACCTCACCACCGATGCAGACCGCGAAGTGCTGCTCGYCTTGCTGGCGGATGCCGACGTGCTGGTCGAGAACTTCAAGACCGGCACGCTGGAAAAGTGGGGCCTGGGCTTTGACGCGCTGTCGGCGCGCTTCCCGCGCCTGGTGCACTGCCGGGTCTCGGGCTTTGGCGCCGATGGCCCGCTGGGCGGCTTGCCCGGCTACGACGCGGCGATCCAGGCCATGGCTGGCATCATGAGCATCAACGGCGAAGCCGGCGGCGATCCGCTGCGCGTGGGTTTGCCGGTGGTGGATATGGTGACCGGGCTGAATGCCGCGCTGGGCGTGCTGCTGGCGCTGCAGGAGCGCGAGCGCAGCGGACGCGGCCAGTTCGTCGAGGCGGCGCTGTACGACTCGGGACTGTCGCTGCTGCACCCGCATGCCGCGAACTGGTTCATGAACGGCAAGGAGCCCACCCGCACCGGGAACGCACACCCGAATATCTATCCCTACGACACCGTCGCCACCGCCACCGAYCCGATCTTCCTCGCGGTCGGCAACGACCGGCAGTTCCGCATCCTGTGCGAGTACCTGGACCTGGCCGCGCTGGCCGACGACGAACGCTACGCCACGGCAGGCGCGCGTTCGGTCAACCGTGCCTTGCTGAAGGTGGAGCTGGAAGCCCGCATGGGCAAGCTGGATGGGAAGGTGCTGGCCGATACGCTGGTGGCTGCCGGCGTGCCGTGCGCGCCGGTGCTGTCGGTGGCCGACGCCTTGCAGCATCCGCACACCGCTCACCGCGAGATGGTGGTGGAGATGGCGGATGGTTACAAGGGACTGGGCGCGCCCATCAAGCTGAGCCGCACGCCGGCCACCTACCGCTACGCGCCGCTGGCCGAGGGCGATCAGTTCCTGCCGCGCGACGCCGCCAACGATAGCGAGTAACGTCGCCGCGCCCGCCGCGCATTGCACGCGGCAGGCGCCGGTGCCCGCTCAGTGCGGCACCATGCCCGTGAACACGTAAGCCTGCAGCACGGTGATGATGCCCACGATCACCGCGAACAGCAGGCTGTGCTTCACGGTGAAGCGGAACAACTCCGATTCCTTGCCCACCAGCCCGGTCGCCGCGCAAGCCACCGCGATCGATTGCGGCGAGATCATCTTGCCGGTCACGCCGCCGGTGGTGTTGGCCGCCACCAGCAGCGTGTCGGACACGCCGATCTGGTGCGCGGTGGTGCTCTGCAGCGAGCAGAACAGCGCATTGGACGACGTATCCGAACCGGTCAGGAACACGCCCAGCCAGCCCAGGAAGGGCGAGAAGAACGGAAAGGCCGCGCCGGTGCCGGCCAGCAGCAACGCCAGCGTCGACGACATGCCCGAGTAGTTCGCGACGAACGCAAACGCCAGCACCAGCCCGATCGACAGGATCGGGCGGCGCAGTTCCGCCAGCGTCTCGCCGAAGGTGGCCAGCGCATCGCGCGGCTTCATGCGCAGCAGCACGGCGGAGATCAGCGCGGTCAGCAGGATGGCAGTGCCCACCGCCGATACCAGGTCCAGCTTGAGCACTGCCTCGTAGGCCTTGGGCTGCGCCACGATCGGCGCGGCCTTGATCACCAGCTGGTCCAGCGCCGGCACATGGAACTTCAGCACCCATCCGGCCAGCGCGCCGTTGCCGGCGAACAGCGCCTTGAACGGTTGCAGGCTCCACACGGTAACGATGGCGGTGAGGATGCCGAACGGCGCCCAGGCGCGCACGGTCTGCGCCACGGTATAGGGCGAGGCGCGGCGATTGTCGCCCGCACCGTTGCCGACGGCACCGGCGCCAGCGGCGAGCCCGCTGCCCATGCGCGCCAGCGCGGCGGCACCGCCGCTGCCGGTCGCCACCGCGCCGCCGGCACGCTGGCTTGCGCGCTTCGGCTGCCACACCTTCAGGAACAGCGTCAGCGACACCAGGCTTACCAGCGCCGAGGTGATGTCAGGCAACTCGGGCCCGATGTGGTTCGAGGTGAAATACTGCGTCACCGAAAAGCTGGCGCCGGTCACCAGCGCTGCCGGCCACGTCTCTTTCACGCCGCGCTTGCCGTCCATGATGAATACCAGCCAGAACGGCACCGCCAGCGACAGCAGCGGCAATTGCCGGCCCGCCATCGCGCCGATGTGCATGGCGTCGATGCCGGTCACCTGGCCCGCCACGATGATGGGAATGCCCATGGCGCCGAAGGCCACCGGGGCCGTATTGGCGATCAGGCACAGGCCCGCCGCATAGAGCGGGTTGAAGCCCAGCCCCACCAGCAGCGCCGCGGTGATCGCCACCGGCGCGCCGAATCCCGCGGCGCCTTCCAGGAAGGCGCCGAAGGCGAAGCCGATCAGCAGCATCTGCAGGCGCTGGTCATCGGTGATGGCCAGCACGGATGCGCGGATGATGTCGAACTGCCCGGTCTTTACCACGATCTTGTAGAGGAACACCGCGGTCACGATGATCCACGCGATTGGCCACAGGCCGTAGGCAAAGCCGAAGCCCGCGGCGGCCAGCGCTTGCGGCACGGGCATGCCGTAGGCGAAGATCGCCACGCCTAGCGCGAGCAGTAGCGTGATGGCTGCCGCCACGTGGCCCTTCATGCGGAGCACCGCAAGGGCGAGGAAGAAGAAGAGGATGGGTAGCGCGGCTGCTAGCGCGGACAGCCATAGGCTGCCTAGCGGTGTGTAGATCTGGGTCCAGGGTTGCACGGTGGGTCTCCTCCGGGGATTGCGTTTGGATGAATTTGCTTTGGGGCGTTTTGGTGCTTGCGTTTGTTTTTTGTTGGCTTGGGGCATCACTGACATCTTCTGCAACTGACTGACTGCCTGACTGGCAAGGTCAAAGGCTTAAAGTCAAAAGCAGTTTCACCCCCCTGCGGGGGGCGACCTACTTTCTTGTCTTGCCAAGAAAGTAGGCAAAGAAGGCGCCCCATACGGCCTGGTACACCTTCACGGCTCGCTTCGCATCGCGCTGGGGTGTGGCCCGCGGGCGGGCCTACACATCGAATCCGCGCGCTTTCGTTGTGTTTGTTCCCGGTGCCGGCCTACTCTGCCTGTCCACGCTCGCGCAGCAAGTCCGACAGACTGCGCGGCGCTGGCGTAAGCGGCGCGCGGTGCCGTGTCCAGCCAAGCTGGCGCGAAGGCGTAAGCGCACGCAGCCGCGTTGCGGCCCAGCGGAACAGTCGGTAGGTGAAGGGATGTGCGAAGGCTCCGCTCCAGAAGCGCCAGACCAGGTGTTCGCTGCGGCTGAATTTCGCCCCCTGGCCTCGCAGCGGATGCGCTACCTGTTCGTCCGGATCGCGGTTGGCTTCGGTGCGCAGGCGGACCAGTAATTGCGGGATGGGGATGCGCACCGGGCACACTTCGCCGCAGGCGCCGCACAGGCTGGAGGCGGTGGCGAGATCGGCGGTGGCGTCGAGCCCGAGCAGGTGCGGCGAGATGATCTTGCCGATCGGGCCGGGGTAGGTGGTGCCGTAGGCATGGCCGCCAATGCGCGTGTACACCGGGCAGTGGTTCATGCACGCGCCGCAGCGGATGCATTGCAGCGTGGCGCGCAGTTGCTCGTCGGCGTAGGCCTGGCTGCGGCCATTGTCGAGCAGCACCAGGTGTACCTCGCGCGGGCCGTCGCGCTCGCCGGCGCGGCGCGGGCCGGAGATCAGGTTGAAGTAGGTGGTGATGGCCTGGCCGGTGGCCGAGCGCGTCAGCAGGCTGGCCAGCGGCACGATGTGCTCCAGGCGGGCCACCACCTTCTCCATGCCCATGATGGCGATATGCACGTCGGGCACGGTGGTGGAGAGGCGGCCATTGCCTTCGTTCTCCACCAGCCACAGCGTGCCGGTGTCGGCCGCGGCGAAGTTCACGCCGGACAGGCCGATATCGGCGTTGACAAATTCCTGCCGCAGCGCGCGCCGGCCGGTCTGGATCAGTTCGTCCACGTCCTCGGTGTAAGGCGTGCCGGGGATGTGCCGCTCGAACAGTTCGGCGATGTCGCCGCGCGTCTTGTGGATGGCGGGCATCACGATGTGCGACGGCTTCTCGCCGGCGAGCTGCACGATGTACTCGCCCATGTCGGACTCGATGCAGTCGATGCCGCGCTCGGCCAGGTAATGGTTCAGCTCGATTTCCTCGCTGGCCATCGACTTGCCCTTGATCACCCGCCGCGCCTGGCGTGCCTGCGCGATGCGGTGCACGATGGCGTTGGCTTCATCCGCGGTCTCGGCCCAGTGCACCTGCACGCCGGCTGCCGTGAGCTTGTCTTCGAGCTGCACCAGCAGGTCGGGCAGGCGCGACAGGGCGTGCTGGCGCACCGCTTCGCCCAGGTCGCGCAACTGTTCGAGTTCGTCGCCGTCGGGGAACTGCACCGAGCGCTTGGCCTGCAGGAAATCCATGGCGCCACGGAAGCTGCTGCGCAGCTTGGGGTCATCCAGCGCGGCGCGCGAGCGCGCCTTGAAGTCGGCGGCGGGGACGAAATGCAGGGGCGCGGCGCCTGCGGTGCCGGAGGTGTTCGGCGTACTCATTGGGCGGCTCCCGTTGCATCGCTGCGAGTGACGATGATCACCCACAGTTCGCGCGGACCATGCGCGCCGTAGGCCAGCGTCTGCTGGATATCGGAGGTTTTGGATGGTCCGGACACCAGCACCAGGTTGGTTGGCATCCCAGCGCTCCAGCGTTCGGCACGCGCGGCGGCATGCAGGTCGGGATGCAGGGTGTCGGCGTAGACCAGCGCGATATGCAGCGGCGGTACCAGCGAGACGGTGCGCGGCGTTTGCGCGTCGGGCGCCAGGATCAGCGTGCCGGTGCCGGCAATGCCGGAACGCGCGACGGTAAAGCCCGCGTCCACGGAGTCGAAGAGCTCGGATTTCCAGGCTTCGATGGGGCGGTCGTAGGCGATGGCCGCCACCGGGGCGTGCAGGGCACGCACAAGCGCTGCGCCTTCCGCGCCAGCAGGGTCCAGTAGCAGGCGCCGCACGCCGGCTGCGGCGAGCTTGTCTGCAAGTTGCGCGGGCCAGGCGTCGGCACTCGCGCACCAGGCTTGCGCGTGCGAAGCGCCCAGCGCGGCCTGCATGGCTTGCGCCAGTTCGATCGGGGTGGCAGGCACGGCGGATGCCGCCTCGCGGCGCGCCTGATAGTGCGCGTCGATGCTTGCGTCCAGCATGCTGGCATCGCTCGCGGCGGCCGGCGCTGCCGCGCGCAGCCTGCCCAGCATGCGCTCACGGGCATTCAGTGCGTTCATGCTTGGCCCCCGGTACGCCGCCACAGGAAGGTAGCGAGATGTTCCACCGGGAGCGCCGCGCCCTGGTGCCGGGCCGCATGCCCGATATTGAGCAGGCAGCCGCAGTCGGCGGAAACCAGCCGGTCGCAGCCGGTGGCGCAGGCCGAGGCGATCTTGTCCTGCACCATGGCACCGGAGATATCGGGATGCTTGAGCGAGAAGGTGCCGCCAAAGCCGCAGCATTCGGATTCGCGCTGGTGCTCGGCGCGCGTTACGCCGGGCAGGGCGTCGACCAGGGCTACGCCATGCTCGCGCGTACCCATTTCTCGACGCGCGGCGCAGGAGGTGTGCAGCACCACTGTTTCGGGCGGTTGCCCGGCCACGCCACTGACATCGAAGCGTACCTTCAGCACGTGCAGCAGGAATTCGCTTAGTTCGAACACGCGCTCGGCCAGTTCGCGCGCCTTGGGGCCCGCCACCGGGTCATGCTCGAACAGTTGGGGCCAGTGGTGCCGCATCATCCCGGCGCATGAGCCCGAGGGCACGATGACCGGCCACGGTTCGGCGAAGAGGTCCAACTGGGCCAGCGCTACCGTGTGCGCCTGCTCCGGGTTGCCGCTGCTGTATGCCGGCTGGCCGCAGCAGCTCTGGCCGCGCGGGAAGTGCACGGTCAGCCCTTCGCGCTCCATCAGGCGCACCGCATCCAGCCCGGCTTGGGGCACGAACAGGTCAACCAGGCAGGTGGCGAACAGGTAGACCTGTGCCGGGGCAGGGGGGTAGCGCCTTTGCTTCATGTCTCGCTCCGTGGGGCGGCTGCCTTGCTGTCAGGTCGGCCGGTGTTTGGGCGCATAATTCCGCGAGACGCGCGCCAGTTCAAATTGGTTGGACCAGGTGGATGCGCAGGGCGATTTCGGAGCTGGGGATGGCGGCGGGCATGCAGGCGCGGGGGCGCGTGGAAGAGGTCATGCGGAAACTGGAAACGGCCATGCTGGACGGCACCTGGCCGGCTGGCGCGCGCCTGCCCGCGGAGCGCCTGCTGGCGGCGCAGTACGGCGTGGCCCGCAACACCATCCGCGAGGCGATCCAGCGCCTGGCCGCGCGCGGGCTGCTGCAGAGCCGGCAGGGCGCCGGCGTGTTCGTCACCGACCAGTTGCGTACCGGGATGGCCTCGCCGTGGCGCCAGCTGGTGGCCGACCACCCCGTGCTGCGCGACGATATCCTGGAGTTCCGGCGCGTGCTGGAGGGCGCCACGGCCTATTTTGCCGCGCTGCGCGCCGATGCCGCCGATCTCAAGCGCATCCGCGGCCTGCTGCGCGCGCTGGAAACCTCCCGCGAGCAGGACGACAAGGCCGCCGAGGCCGAGGCGGATGCCAGGCTGCACGAGGCCATTGCCCAGGCCTCGCACAACACCATGTTCCTGCACCTGCATACCAGCGTGATCGGCATGCTGCGCGAACACATCACCATCAATGGCACCGGCCTGCGCGTGCAGGACGAGGACGCCTCGGCGCTATTGCTGCTGCAGCACCGCACGCTGTGCGAGGCGATCTGCGCGCGCCGGCCCGAGGAGGCGCGCACCGCCATGCAGACGCATATCGATTTTGTGCGCAGCCGGGTGGAAGAGGGTGGGGGTGGGGTCTAGGGTGGATTGGTCCAACCAGGGTGGGGAGCCTGGCGACTTGCGCCCTACTCGGCGCATCTTCGGCACGCGAGACAGCGCCGCGCGGCCCTCCCGATTTACCCTAGGTCTTCGGGACATCGGGGCGGCGGCGCGGCGCGAGCCGGCCAGGCCGCCGGCTCAGACCAGTCCCGCGTTGGACAGCTCGCGCTTCAGGTAGGCGTAGTAGATCGGCCCGGCAATCACGCCGGGGATGCCGTACAGCGATTCCATCAGCAGCATCACCGTCAGTAGCTCCCAGGCGGCGGCATTGATGCGCGCGCCGATGATGCGCGCGTTCAGGAAGTATTCGAACTTGTGGATCACCACCAGGTAGAACAGCGAAGCGATCGCCATCGGCAGCGAGATCGACAGCGAGGCCACCACGATGAAGGTGTTCGATATCAAATTGCCCAGCACCGGCAGCAGCCCGACCAGGAAGGTGAGCGCCACCAGCGTCTTGGTCAGCGGCAGGTGCACGCCGAACAGCGGCAACACCACCAGCAGGTAGACCGCCGTCAGCACGGTGTTGATCAGCGAGATCTGCACCTGGGCGAAGATGAACTGCGAGAAGGCCAGTTGCAGGTTGCGGGCGCGTTCCACCAGCGCCGTGGCCAGCGGCCTGCGGTTGGGCTTGGAGATGGCGCGGTACAGGGCGACCATGGCGCCGATCACGAAGCCGATCAGGATGTGCGCCAGGGTGCGCAGCACTTCGGCGCCCAGCTTTTGAGCCATCTGCGCGTGCTCGCGCAGCCAGTCGATCAGTGTGTTGGCGAGTTCGTCCACCCCGCGCGGCAGCGCGTCGCTGACCCATACCGGCAACTGGGCCCGGGACTTGTCGATGATGTCGGCGGTGCGGATCAGCAGGGTGTCCAGGGTATTGCCGTCGCCGCTGACGAAGCGTACGACTGCCCAGCCTCCCAGCGTCAGTCCCAGCAAGGTGACCGCCGACAGGATAGCCACTGCCAGGGCGTCGTGACGCTGGTGCAGGCGCACCAGCTTGGGGGCCAGCACGTCCACCAGGGAGTACAGCAGCAGGCCGGCCAGCAGGGCTGCCACCAGGTTGGCCTGCATCACTGTCCAGAGCGCCAGGGCGGTCAGGATATAGGCGGCCGTGCCGATGCTGAACCACTTTGCTTCCGGCAGGCGGGGCAAGTGTGGCGGATCGGGTTGATTCATAGGTCTCCTGCTTGGGGGGGGCCGTGGGACGGCCGGGCGTCTGTGGATTGTACGGCGCTTGATTGGGGGGTGGGGGATTGGGGTGTTGCTGGGGGGAGTATTGAGGGGCGTTGGGGGCTGGCTGCGGGCGCCTTGGTCAAAGGCTTGAAACCTTAAAGTCAAAGGCGGTTTCACCCCCCTGCGGGGGGCGACCTACTTTTTTGTCTTGCCAAAAAAGTAGGCAAAAAAGG
>NZ_JBFTLX010000167.1:0-15396 GCF_056396665.1 Cupriavidus sp. 05T313
GCTTTTTTCATGGCGACGGCACTGAACCGGATTTAGCGCCTGCGCATGTAGAACACAAACACCTTGTCGACTTCCTGATGCGACAGCAGTTCGTTGCCGGTCTGCTTGGCAAAAGCCTGGAAATCGCGCGTGGCGCCGGGGTCGGTGGCAAGCACCTTGAGCACGTCGCCGCTGGCCATGTCGGCCAGCGCCTTCTTGGTACGCAGGATCGGCAGCGGGCAGTTCAGCCCCCGCGCATCCACTTCTTTCTGGAACTCCATTCCTCTCTTCCTTGGTTCAGGGCTTTCAGGGCCTGTCATGACCGTCGTGGCCACGGCAGCCATGCCTGCCTCTATCGATGTCTATGACCGGTATTGTAGCGAAATGCCCGGCACTCCCAAGCCATCGCGCCGGCGCGGATCGGGAATGTCCTCGCCGGTCTGGCGATCGAAGAAACGCACCGGATGCCCGCGCGAGGCCAGCCAGTCCGCCACCGCGAAGCCCGTGCCCGCCGACCAGATCCGCATGTCCTCGGGCGCCACCAGCTTGTAGTCGGCCAGCTCCTCCGACAGCGCGATCTCGCCGCTCGCCTGCACATGGTAGGCAATGATCAGCTCGTTCTTGCGCATGAACTCGTRGACGCCGATCAGCGATACCGATTGCGCGTCGAGGTTGGTTTCCTCCTTCAGCTCGCGCGCCACGCCCTGCTCCGGCGTTTCGTCACGTTCCAGGAAACCGGTCACCAGCGCAAACATTTTCTCCGGCCAGGCGGCGTTGCGCGCCAGCAGCAGCTTGCCTTCGTATTCCACCACTGCGGCAAGCACCGGCAGCGGATTGTTCCAGTGGACAAAGCCGCACTCTGGCTGAATGCAGGCATCGCGCTCGCGGCCGGAGTGCGGCAGCAATTCCAGCGGCGAGCCGCATTGCGGACAGTATCGGTAGACGGACATGCGGGGGCTCCTTCCTTTATGTGGTCTTGTTATGGTGGGCGCGTTCAGGCGCCGCAGGCAATGCGCATATCGGCCGCCAGCGCCTCGACGGTCTCCGGCTGCAGATCCCACGCGCACATGAAGCGGCAGCCGCCGGCACCGATAAAGGTGTAGAAGCGCCAGCCCTTGGCACGCAGGGCCTCGATCGCGGGAATCGGCAACTCGGCAAAGACCGCGTTGGACTCGGTCGGGAACATGATGCGCACGCCGGGAATGCCGGCGATACGCTGGTGCAGCAACTGCGCCATGGCGTTGGCGTGGCGGGCGTTGCCCAGCCACACGTCGTTCTCCAGCAAGCCCAGCCACGGCGCCGAGATAAAGCGCATCTTGGAGGCCAGCTGCCCGGCCTGCTTGACGCGGTAGGCGAAATCCTCGGCCAGCTTGCGGTCGAAGAAGACCACCGCCTCGCCCACCGGCAGGCCGTTCTTGGTGCCGCCGAAGCACAGCACGTCGACACCCGCGCGCCAGGTGATCTCCGACGGATGCACCCCGAGCGAAGCCACGGCGTTGGCAAAGCGAGCGCCATCCATGTGCACGCGCAACTGGCGACGCTTGGCGATGGCGGCGATGGCGCGAATCTCCTCCACCGTGTACACCGTGCCAACCTCGGTCGACTGCGTCAGCGACACCACCTTGGGCTTGGGATAGTGGATATCGGAGCGGCGCGTGACCAACGCTTCGATCGCGTCAGGCGTGAGCTTGCCGTTGGCGCCCGGCGCGGTCAGCAGCTTGGAGCCGTTGGAGAAAAACTCCGGACCGCCGCACTCGTCGGTCTCGATGTGCGCCAGCTCATGGCAAATCACTGAATGGTACGACTGGCACAGCGCCGACAACGCCAGCGAATTCGCCGCTGTGCCGTTGAAGACGAAGAACACCTCGCAGTCGGTCTGGAACAGATCGCGGATGCGGTCGCAGACTTTCTGCGTCCACGAATCGTCGCCGTAGGCCTGTTCGTGGCCGCTGCCGTTGGCTTCGAGGAAATACTTGAGCGATTCCGGACAGAAGCCGGCGTAGTTGTCGGAGGCGAAATGCTGCATGGGGAAATCCGTGGCGGGTGGCGAGGCGCGAGCCGCTGGCGTTGGGGCTTGTGGCCTTTGGCCTGGCGGCTGGCTGGTTTGAAGCTGGCTCCGGTCTGGCTTGCCGTGGCCTGGCGTGGCTTATTTCTTGTCAGCCCACAGTTCCCCGCCGGTGGCCCAGTTCTCGCGCTTGATGTCGGTAATGATGATATCCACGGCCGAGGCCGAGCAGCCGAGCGTTTCGCAGGTAACGCGGGTGACTTCCTCGACCAGCTTGCGCTTTTGCTCGATGGTGCGGCCTTCGAAGAGTTCTACATGGTAAGTCGGCATGGTTTGATTCCTGTTGTCTGGTTATATTGCCGGGCCTGGGGATGCGGGGTGGACGCGCATCCCGACCGACGGGCCCGGGTCCGTCAATCGCGGTACGAACCATCGATTCTATCCAGTTTGCGCAACAACGATGGCCATTCCAGCGCGCCTTCGACGGCGCCGTCGTCGTGAAGCTGCTCGGAAGCCCGTTGCGCCAGCGCGTGCGGCGGCTGCACGACCTGTCCGCCGGCCTGCGCGCCCAGCTGGATCTCGCACGCCTTGATGAGGGTCGCCATCAGCACATAAGCCTCGGCCACGGTCCGGCCCACCGTCAGCGTGCCGTGGTTGCGCAGCAGCATGGCGGGATGCTGGCCCAGCGAAGCGGTCAGCCGCGCGCCCTCGGCGGGCGTGAAAGCCAGCCCCTCGTAGTCGTGGCAAGCCAGGCGGCCATAGAAACGCATGGCATGTTGCGACAGCGCCAGCAGGCCGCAGGCCTGGGCCGATACCGACACGCCGGCGCTGTTGTGCAGGTGCATCACGCACACCGCATCCGGGCGCGCGGCATGCACCGCGCCGTGCAGCGCGAAGCCGGTGACATTGACGGGATGCGCGCTTTCGCCCACCACCTCGCCACGCCCGTTGATCTTGACCAGGTCGCTAGCGCGGATCTCATCGAAGGCAAAACCGAAGGGATTGATCAGGAAGTGACCGGGCTCGCCAGGCACGGTGGCCGAGATATGCGTGTAGATCAGGTCATCCCAGCCCTGCAGGGCGCACAGGCGGTAAGCCGCGGCCAGGTCGGCGCGCATGCGCAGTTCGGCCTGCGTGGCGGGCTGGGTGGCGCCCGCGGCACGGGCGGGCTGCAAGGCAAAGGACATGGACGGTCTCCTGCGCCGCCCCGCGCGCCGGTTCTGCCAACCGGCACCGTGGACGGCGAAGGCGATACTGTAGCGCAAGCCAGGTGCGGCGTCAGGGCGTCCCGCAACGGCCCGGCCCCGCCCTCACGCCGCGGCCGGGGTGGACTCCGTCCGGCTCATCCAGGCGAAGATCGCGCCCCCCAGCAGCAGGGCCGCGACCGCGCAGCACAGCGAAGCCGCGAAGCCGCCGCTGCGCGCCACCAGGGCCGTGGCCAGCGGCGGCCCGACGATCTGGCCGAGGCCATAGCTGGCGGTCATCAGGCCCATCAGGCGCTGCGCCTGCGCGCCCCACAGCCGCCGTGCCTCGCGCATGGCGAACGACACCAGCGCGTTGAAAGGCAGCCCCGCCAGCATGCTGCTGAGCGCGAAGCCGGCCACCGTCGGCCAGACCACCGCGATGGCCACGCCGATCGCCTGCATGGCATAGGTAAAGGCCAGCAGCCGGCGATTGTCGCGCTCCGTGCTGACGCGCGAGGCCACGAAGGCGCCGATGATCACGCCCACGCCGAAGATGGGCCAGAACAGGTCGGCCCATAGCGAGCCCGGCATGGCCTGGCGCGCGATCACAGGCAGGAAGGTGGCGGTAATGATGTAGCCGAATCCGGCCAGGCCATAGGCCAGCGTGAGCAGCCAGGTCTCGCGGTTCAGCCGCGGCGCCGGTGGCGCCAGCGCGGCCGGTCCGCCGGCGTGCGCGCCGCGCGGCGCCGGCGTGAAGATGTGCCAGGTCGCACCAACCAGCAGCACCGCGAGCACGCCGAAGGCCAGCCAGCCCCAGCTGGCTCGCCAGCCGGCACTCACCATGGCGAAGGCCGAGACACCAGTAAAGACAATACCGATCCCCGGCCCGCAAAAGATCACGCCGCCCAGCGGTGCCCTGCCCAGTTCGGCCAGCCGGTGCATGCACCAGGCCGAGCCGTAGACCATGACCAGCGCGCTGGCCACGCCGGCCGCGGCGCGCCACAGCCCCCAGGCCGCCATGCCGCCGGGGGCGGCCATGCCGAGCGTCAGCAGCACAGTGGCAACCAGCCCGCAGCGGACCATGCGCGCCGGATCGGGACGGATGAACAGGCAGGCTGCGGCGCCGGCGAAGTATCCCAGGTAGTTCAGCGTGGCGAGCCAGCCGCCCTCTCCCAGCGTGACGCTGCCGTCGTGCAGCATCATGGGCAGTAGCGGCGTAAAGGCGAAGCGGCCGATGCCCATTGCCACGCCCAGCGCCGCCAGGCCCGCCAGCGCCACGGCCCAGACTCCGGGCTGCGTACTAACCGGCGCAATGGCGCTGACAAGCTGACGGTCGGCGCTGCTCATCTACGCGCGCGCCCGGTGGAGGGCGATGGAGAGTGTCGAGTTCATGGCAGCATGCTACGCTCGGATCGGCAAACCAAAAAATGAATAATTGAGAACACAATCATCTTCATTCAAGATGATTCCGCTGCGTATGCGGCAACCAGCCGCTACCACTCGTCACCACCCGCTTCCGCCTACCTGTCAATGGAGATCGCAATGGACCTGGCCTCCCTGGAGATCTTCCGCGCCGTGGTCGAGGAAGGCGGCGTCACGCGCGCCGCCGCCCGCCTGCACCGCGTGCAATCCAACGTCACCACCCGCATCCGGCAACTGGAAAGCTCGCTCGGCGTCGAGCTGTTCCTGCGCGACGGCAAGCGCATGGTGCTGACGCCCGCCGGAAAAACCTTGTTCGACTACGCCCGGCGCGTGCTGGACCTGGCCGAAGAAGCGCGCCAGGCTGTACTGCCAGCCAAGCCGCAAGGCCGCCTGCGCATCGCCTCGATGGAAAGCACGGCGGCCAGCCGCCTGCCCGCCGTGCTGGCTGCCTATCACCAGGCCTGGCCGGATGTGCAGCTCGAACTGGTGACCTGCACCACGCGCCAGGCCATGCAGGCGCTGGCGCGCTTCGAGGTGGACTGCGCCTTTGTGGCCGAGCCCCTGGATGACCCCGCGCTGGCGTGGCTGCCCGCGTACCAGGAGGAACTGGTCCTGGTCGCGCGCGAGCGCCACGCGCCCATCCACAGCGCCGCCGACCTGGAAAACCGCACCATGCTGGCCTTCGAATCCGGCTGCAACTACCGCGCGCGGCTGGAAGCCTGGTTTGGCGCCAGCGACAGCCTGCCGCGCCGGGTGCTGGAGCTCGGCTCCTACCACGCCATCATTGCCTGCGCCGCCGCTGGCATTGGCGTGGCCATTGTGCCGCGCTCGGTACTTGGCCTGTACCGCGACCTGCCCAAGATCAGCATCCACGGCCTCGGCCCGGCCGGCCAGGTCTGCACACTGCTGGCCTGGCATCCGGCCATGGCCAGCACCGCGCTGGGTGCGCTGGCCGACACGTTCCGCGCGTCGCAGCCTGGCCTCGCCGCGGCGGCCTGAGTCCATTCGCCACGCAACGCGGCTGGCGCACACCGGCAAGATGTGCCCGGTCGCCTACACTGGAAGTGGCGCCGCGTTTGCACCCCTCGTGCCGGCGTCACTGCCATGAAGCATGCCCAGATGCTCTTTCGATGGCTTGCCGCCGGCCTCTTGCTAGCCGTTGCCGCGGCCGTGGCCACGCCCGCCACGCCAGCCAACGCGCAGGCAAGTGCCCCTGAGCCGGCGTCCACGACCGCCCCCACGGCAGCCAGCATCGCCAATGCCAGGGCGCCCGTCGTCGTGATCGCCCTGAAAGGCGCGGTCGGCCCGGCCAGCGCCAGCTTCATCCTGCGCGGCATGACGCGCGCGCGCGAGGCCGGCGCCCAGTTGATCGTGCTGGAGATGGACACGCCGGGCGGGCTGGACCTGTCGATGCGCGAGATCATCCAGGCCATCCTGGCCTCGCCGATACCGGTGGCAAGCTATGTCTATCCAGGCGGCGCGCGCGCGGCCAGCGCCGGCACCTACATCCTCTATGCCAGCCATATCGCGGCGATGGCGCCGGGCACCAATCTTGGCGCCGCCAGCCCGGTGCAGATCGGCATCGGCGGGCCGCAAAAGCCGGAAACCGCACCGGCCTCGGCGCCCGCGAGCGCGCCGCCGCAAGACGTCATGGAGCGCAAGCAGATGCATGACGCCTCGGCCTATATCCGCGGCCTGGCGCAACTGCGCGGGCGCAATGCCGAGTGGGGCGAGCGCGCGGTCCGCGAGGCGGTCAGCCTGTCTGCGAATGAAGCCGTGACGCAGCATGTTGCCGATCTGATCGCACCCGACCTGCCCGCCCTGCTGCGCGCCGTGGATGGGCGCCGCATCCAGGCGGCCGGTGCGGAGCGCGTGCTGCGCACCGCGCAGGCGCCGGTGCAGGTGCTGGAACCGGACTGGCGCGACAACTTCCTGGGGGTCATCACGGATCCCAGCGTGGCGCTGATCCTGATGATGGCCGGCATCTACGGCCTGATCTTCGAGTTTTCCACCCCGGGCATGGTGGTGCCCGGCGTAGGCGGCGCGATCTGCCTGCTGCTGGCGCTGTTCGCGCTGCATATGCTGCCGGTCAGTTACGCGGGGCTGGGGCTGATTGCACTGGGCATCGGCTGCATGGTGGCCGAGTTGTACCTGCCGACCTTTGGCGCACTGGGCGTGGGCGGCATCATCGCTTTCATCTTCGGTGCGGTGATGCTGATCGACACCGACGTGCCCGGCTTCGGCATTCCGCTGTGGCTGATCGGCAGCCTGGCCCTGGCCAGCGCGCTGTTCCTGTTCGCGGTCTGGACGCTGCTCTGGCGCGCGCGCCGCATGCCTTCGATCAACGGCGGCGATGCCTTGATCGGTACGCCCGGCGTGGTGCTGGAAGACCTCTGGGACGATGGCTGGGCCGAAGTGCGCGGCGAACGCTGGCAGGTGCACAGCGCCATGCCGCTGGCGCGCGGCCAGCACGTGCTGGTCATCGGGCGCCACGGGCTGCTGCTCGAGGTACGGGCCACGGACGCGGCCCCGATTCAATCATCCACCCAAGGAGCTTGATCATGGCATTCGGATTCAGCGCAGGCGGTCTGGTCTTCCTGATAGCCCTGCTGATCGTTTCGTCCATCCGCGTGCTGCGCGAGTACGAGCGCGGCGTGGTGTTCATGCTGGGGCGCTTCTGGAGGGTCAAGGGGCCGGGGCTGGTGATCCTGATCCCGGCGGTGCAGCAGATGGTGCGCGTGGACTTGCGCACGGTGGTGATGGACGTGCCGCCGCAGGACGTGATCTCGCGCGACAACGTGTCGGTCAAGGTGAACGCGGTGGTGTACTTCCGCGTGATCGACCCGGAGCGGGCCATCATCCAGGTAGCGAATTTCCTCGAAGCCACCAGCCAGCTGGCGCAGACCACACTGCGCTCGGTGCTGGGCAAGCACGAACTCGACGAGATGCTGGCGGAGCGCGAGCAGCTCAATATCGATATCCAGAAAGCGCTGGATGCCCAGACCGATAGCTGGGGCATCAAGGTGTCCAACGTGGAGATCAAGCACGTCGACCTCAATGAATCCATGATCCGCGCCATCGCGCGCCAGGCCGAGGCCGAGCGCGAACGGCGCGCCAAGGTGATTCATGCGGAGGGGGAATTGCAGGCTTCGGTGAAGCTGCTCGAGGCGGCGCAGATGCTGGCGAAGGAGCCGCAGGCAATGCAGTTGCGCTACCTGCAGACGCTGACGCAGATCGCGGGGGACAAGAGTTCGACGATCGTGTTTCCGCTGCCGATCGACATCCTGACGCTCGTGGGGAAGCTGAGCCGCGCGTCGACGTAAAAAAAGCGCCGGGGGCGCCTTTTCGATGCTGCGGGGGATTCAGACTCCTGCCGGTTTGCTCCCTCTCCCCCTGAGGGGAGAGGGAGAGACAGCCGGCGGATGGTGTTGACCCAGCCAGTCGGCTTCGTTTCAAGCCTCGGCGTTGCCTCAGACCTTGGCCGCCACCCACTCGCCGACGCCAGCCAGCGCCTTGGGCAGATTGGCCGGCTCCGTGCCGCCGGCCTGCGCCATGTCCGGACGGCCGCCGCCCTTGCCGCCGACCTGCTGCGCGACAAAGTTGACCAGCTCGCCGGCCTTGACCCTGCCAGTGGCATCGGCGGTAACACCGGCGATCAGGCTGACCTTGCCGTCGGCCACGGCGCCCAGCACGATGGCCGCGGTGCCCAGCTTGTCCTTGAGCTTGTCCATGGTCTCGCGCAGCGTCTTGACGTCGGCGCCGTCAAGCTGGGCTGCCAGCACCTTGATGCCCTTGACGTCGATGGCCTGCGCCGCCAGCTCGTCGCCCTGCGAGGCGGCCAGCTTGCTCTTGAGGCGTTCCAGCTCCTTCTCCAGCGCGCGCACCTGTTCCTGCACCTGGCCGATACGCGGCACCAGCTCGGACGGTTGCGCCTTGAGCGCGGCGGCGGCTTCGTTCAGCTTGGCGTCCAGCGCCTGCAGGTAGTGCAGCGCGTTATCGCCGGTGATGGCTTCGACGCGGCGGATACCCGCTGCCACGCCGCCTTCCATCACGATCTTGAACACGCCGATATCGCCGGTGCGGGTCACGTGGGTGCCGCCGCAAAGTTCCTTGGAGCTGCCGATCGACAGCACCCGCACGTCGTCGGCGTACTTCTCGCCGAACAGCGCCATGGCGCCGCTCTTGACGGCGTCGTCGAAGGGCATGACTTCGGCGCCGGTGGCCGCGTTCTGCAGGATCTCGGCGTTGACGATTTCCTCCACGCGGCGGATCTGCTCGTCGGTCATCGCGGCATTGTGCGAGAAGTCGAAGCGGGTCTTGTCGGCATCGACCAGCGAGCCCTTCTGCTGCACGTGGCTGCCCAGCACTTCACGCAAGGCCTTGTGCATCAGGTGGGTGGCCGAGTGGTTGCGCACGGTGCGCGCGCGGCGCTGCGCATCGACCTGCGCGGTAACGCTGTCGCCCACCTTGAGCGCGCCGCCCGCCAGGGTGCCCTGGTGGCCGAACACGTCGGCCTGCACCTTGGTGGTGTCGGCCACGGTGAAGACGGCATCGCCGTTCTTCAGTTCGCCCTGGTCGCCGGCCTGGCCGCCGGACTCGGCGTAGAACGGCGTGTTGTCGAGCACCACCACGCCGGTCTGGCCGGGCTGCATGGTGTCCACGGCGGCGCCATCCACATACAGCGCGGTGATCTTCGCGCCGTCCACGCCCAGCTTCTCGTAGCCGTGGAAGGTGGTCTTGTCGCCCTTGTACTCCAGGCCGGCCGCCATCTTGAACTTGCCGGCCGCACGGGCCTGCTCGCGCTGGCGGTTCATGGCCGCGTCGAAGGCGGCTTCGTCCACCGTCAGTTCCTGCTCGCGGCACACGTCCTGCGTCAGGTCCAGCGGGAAGCCAAAGGTATCGTGCAGCTTGAAGGCGAGTTCGCCGTCGAGCACCTTGCCGCCCTTGAGCTTGATATCGGCCAGTGCGGCATCGAGGATGGACATGCCGTTCTCGATGGTCTCGAAGAAGCGCTCTTCCTCGGCCTTGAGCACTTCCACCACACGCGATTCGGCCTCGGCCAGCTCCGGATAGGCTTCGCCCATCTGCGCCACCAGGTCGGCTACCAGCTTGTGGAAGAACGGCGTCTTCTGGCCCAGCTTGTAGCCGTGGCGGATGGCGCGGCGGATGATACGGCGCAGCACGTAGCCGCGGCCTTCATTGCCGGGGATCACGCCGTCGACGATCAGGAAGGCGCAGGCACGGATGTGGTCGGCGATGACCTTGAGCGAGTTCTGGTTGAGGTTGTCGGTATGGGTCTCGCGCGCGGCACCCTTGATCAGCGCCTGGAACAGGTCGATCTCATAGTTGCTGTGCACGTGCTGCAGCACCGCGGCGATACGCTCCAGGCCCATGCCGGTGTCGACGCAGGGCTTGGGCAGGCGCGGCATATTGCCTTGCTCGTCCCGGTTGAACTGCATGAACACCAGGTTCCAGATCTCGATGTAGCGGTCGCCGTCTTCCTCCGGCGATCCCGGCGGGCCGCCCCACACTTCCGGGCCGTGGTCGTAGAAGATTTCCGAGCAGGGGCCGCAGGGGCCGGTGTCCGCCATCTGCCAGAAGTTGTCCGAGGCATAGCGCGCGCCCTTGTTGTCGCCGATGCGCACGATGCGCTCCGCCGGCACGCCGACTTCCTTGGCCCAGATGTCGTAGGCTTCGTCGTCTTCCGCGTACACCGTGACCCACAGCTTCTCGGCCGGCAGCTGGTAGACCTTGGTCAGCAGCTCCCATGCGTACTGGATGGCCTCGCGCTTGAAATAATCGCCAAACGAGAAGTTGCCGAGCATTTCAAAGAAGGTGTGGTGACGCGCGGTGTAACCCACGTTCTCCAGGTCGTTGTGCTTGCCGCCGGCGCGCACCGAACGCTGCGACGAGGTCGCGCGGGTGTAGGGGCGCTTGTCGGTGCCCAGGAACACGTCCTTGAACTGCACCATGCCGGAATTGGTGAACAGCAACGTCGGATCGTTCCCCGGCACCAGGCTGGACGAGCGGACCACGGTATGGCCCTTCGATTCGAAGTACTGCAGGAACTTGCTGCGGATGTCGGAGACTTTCATGTTCTGGGCAGGGCGTCCGGCGGCGTGGCAGGGCGCTGTCGGTCAAGATGGAGGATTTGCAAACCATTGATTATACGGGGAAGCCCCGCCGCGCGGCAGCCCGCCGGGGATTCGTCGCGCGCGGCCCGCGGCGCCCCGCCCCGGCACACTCCCCGCATGGCGCGATGTGCTCCCGGCGGCGTGCCGGTGGTAAAGTGCTGGCTGTCCCTGCCGGACGCCCCCGGGCCGGTTTCACGCCTGCCCCGACTGCCCCGCAAGCCGCCGCCCAGACAGACGGCGGGGCCGCCCGGCCTTCCCTTTGCCACTCTTGCCGGATCCGCATCACACCCCATGGGAGCTTTAAGCCACCTCCGCGTCCTCGACCTGACCCGTGTTCTCGCCGGGCCCTGGTGCGCCCAGAACCTAGCCGACTTCGGCGCCGACGTGATCAAGATCGAGCGCCCCGGCGCCGGCGACGACACCCGCACCTGGGGCCCGCCCTGGCTGCAGGACGGCGCGGGCCGCGATACCGCGGAGGCCGCCTACTACCTGGCGGCCAACCGCAACAAGCGCTCGGTCACCTGCGACATCAGCACGCCCGAAGGCCAGGAACTGGTGCGCGCGCTGGCCGCCCAGAGCGATGTGGTGCTGGAGAACTACAAGGTCGGCCAACTGAAGAAGTACGGCCTGGACTACGACTCGCTCAAGGCGATCAAGCCGGACCTGATCTATTGCTCGGTGACGGGCTTCGGCCAGACCGGTCCCTACGCGGCCCGCCCCGGTTACGACTTCATCATCCAGGGCATGGGCGGCTTCATGAGCCTGACCGGCGAGCGCGACGACCTGCCCGGCGGCGGCCCGCAGAAGGCCGGCGTGGCCATCTCCGACCTGATGACCGGCCAGTACGCCACCATCGCCGTGCTGGCCGCGCTGGCCCACCGCGAGCGTACGGGCGAAGGCCAGTACATCGACATGGCCCTGCTCGACGTGCAGGTGGCCATGCTGGCCAACATGAATACCAATTACCTGGCCAGCGGCGTGGCGCCCAGGCGCTGGGGCAACGCGCACCCCAACATCGTCCCCTACCAGACCTTCCAGGCCGCCGATGGCTGGATCATCGTCGCGGTGGGCAATGACGGGCAGTTCCGCAAGTTCGTCGCCGCCGGCGGGCGCCCCGAGCTGGCCGACGATCCGCGCTTCGCCACCAACCCGCAGCGCGTGGCGCACCGCGACGTGCTGGTGCCGATCATCGCCGAGATGGTCAGACCGCGCACCCGCGCCCAGTGGATCCTCGACCTGGAAGCCGCCGGCGTCCCCTGCGGCCCGATCAATACCCTGGACGACGTGTTCGACGATGCCCAGGTCAAGGCGCGCGGCCTGCGCGTGGACCTGCCGCACCCCAGCGCCGGCGAAGTCAAGCTGGTGGGCAGCCCGATCAAGATGAGCGCGACGCCACCCGAAGCCGTGCGCCACCCGCCGCTGCTGGGCGAACACACGGATGCCGTGCTCGGCGACATGCTGGGCTATACGCCGGAGCAGATTGCCGCACTGCGCGCCAAGGGCGTGCTGTAAGTCAGGCATGGCCGCCTGCGCCGCTCCGGCGGCGCGGGCGGAAAGTTGCAGTAGCCGTAGCGAAACAAGCAGAGAACCTTACCCTGTGCGCGCCGGCGTCCGGCGCGTGCCCCACCAAGAGAGGAGTTTGGATGCTGACCGACGCCCTGCTGGCCTTCCTGCACTTTACTTTCATCTTCCTGCTGATCGCCCTGATGACCGCCGAGGCCGTCGTGCTGCGGCCCGGCATGACCCCGGCCACGCTCAGGCGGCTCTCGGTCTACGACCTGMTCTACTTCCTGTCSGCCATGGYGGTGCTSGCSACCGGCCTGCTGCGGCTGTTCTACGGCGCCAAGGGCGCGCAGTTCTACCTGCACAACCCGTGGTTCCACGCCAAGATCACTGTGTTCGTAGTGATTGCGCTGTGCTCGCTGCCGCCCACCTTCGCCATCCAGCGCTGGCGCCGTCAGGCGCGCAGCCTGCCGGACTTCGTGCCGATGCCGGCCGAGCTGAAATCCGCCCGGCGCTGGGTCATGATCGAGGCCCACCTGCTGATCCTGCTGCCGCTATGCGCGGTGATGATGGCGCGCGGCATCGGCATGAAGTAGGCTCCGCCAGCTTGTAAACGAGATTCCCAGCCGCCAGGCCCAGGCCGCCTCGCGCGCCCAGATTCCCAATCCCTACCGACGCATCCCCATGTTCAAGCAAAAACTTGCCGCGGCGCTGTTCGCCGCAGCCCTGCCCGCCATTGGCATCCTTGGCGCCATCGGCGCGGCGCCAGCCGCCGCCGCGGCCGCCTACCCGGTCAAGCCCCTCAAGTTCGTGGTGCCCTACCCGGCCGGCGGCCCGCTCGACACCGTGGCGCGCGCCATCGGCGACAAACTCAAGGACAGCCTTGGCCAGCCCGTCGTGGTGGAAAACCGCCCCGGCGCCGGCGGCAATATCGGTGCCGACTACGTGGCCAAGCAGCCCGCCGACGGCTACACGATCGTGATGGGCGCGGTAGCCACCCACGCCATCAACCCGACGTTGTTCGCCAGGATGCCTTACGACCCGGTTAAGGACTTCAGCCCGATCACGCTGGTGGCCGACGTGCCCAACGTGCTGGTCATGCATCCCGGCAAGGCCGCCGAGCTGCATATCGGCAATGTGCGCGAGCTGGTGGAGTACGCGCGCAAGAACCCCGGCAAACTGGACTATGCCTCGGGCGGCAACGGCAGCGCCGGCCACCTGTCCGGCGAGTTGTTCAAGAGCCTGGCCAGGGTGAGCATGGTTCACATTCCCTATAACGGCGCGTCRCCCGCGCAGTTGTCGGTGCTGTCCGGGCAGACCGACATGATCTTCGACAACCTCGCCTCGGCCTCGGCCAATATCAAGGCCGGCAAGCTCAAGGCGTTTGCCGTCACCACCGCCACGCGTGCCGCCGCCTTCCCCGAGTTGCCGACCATTGCGGAGGCTGGCAAAGGCTTGGGGCTGGAGGGCTTTGACATCTCCACGTGGTTCGGCGTGTTCGCGCCGGCCAATACGCCGAAGGAGATCGTCGACCGTCTCAACCACGAGATCGTGGCCATCCTCAAGACCGACGACATGAAGGCCAGGCTGGCCCGGATTGGCGCCCAGCCGGCGCCGACCACGCCGGAGCAGTTCGGGGCGCTGGTGCAGCGTGAGTTGAAGAAGTATGCGCAGATCGTCAAGGTGTCTGGTGCCAAGGTGGACTGATCCGCCAGGCAAAACGCAGCCCCTTGAATGAAAAACGGCCCGCGCGGGCCGTTTTTCATTCCTGCTCGGGGCGTCCCCGCCAGCCGTCAGGACACCTCCGGACTGGTCGCGCCGGACTCCGCGCGCGGCAGCAGCAAGCCCACCTGGATGATGCGTGGCCCGTCCATGCGCGTCACGGTCAGCTTCAATCCAGCGATCTCCACCGCGTCGCCCTCCACCGGCGGCGACGTAAATGCCTTCTGCATGGCAGCTTCCAGCGTCCGGGCGGCTTCGTCGGCGCTCAGCTCCCGCGTACCGTAAAGCCCCGCCACATCCCGCAGCATGGCCTCCCCGGACAAGAGGAAATCATGGCTTGCCTTGCCCCAGGCCGGCGCCGGCCCGGGGCGGTGGAACAGCAGCGCCAGCATCGGCACGCTGGTGGCAGGCGCCAGGATGGCAACCACGTCGCCGGCCGCCAGCATGGTCTGCTCGGGTGCTACCAGGGCCTTGTCGCGCACCACCGTCAGCAAGCGGCAGCGCGGCGGCAACTCAAGCTGGTCGCCGCGCAGGTTCTCGGTGGGGGAATCCGCCCCGACCCTGAACTGCATCACCTCCAGCGCCGGCCCATGGGTGCCGTGCAGGCGCGCGCGGGCCAGCGGCTCGGGATAGGCGGGCCGCAACACACGCGCCAGCCGTGCCGCCAGCGGCACGGTGGTGCCCTGCAGCAGCAGGCTGGCCAGCACCACCGCAAACGCAATGCGAAACAGCAGCCCGGAGTCCGGCATGCCCTGCAGCATCGGGAACAGCGCCAGCACGATGGGCACGGCCCCGCGCAAGCCCATCCACGCCACGAAGCCCTTCTCGCGCGCGCTGAAACGGAACGGCAGCAGCGCCAGCCAGACTGCCGCCGGGCGCGCCACCAGCATGAGGAAGGCCGCCACCGCCACCGCCGGCAGCGCCACTTCCCAGATCCGGTGGGGCGCCACCAGCAGGCCAAGCAGCAGGAACATCGCGGACTGCGACAGCCAGGCCATGCCATCCATCGCCCGCATGGTGTCGGCGCTGACCGCACGGTCGCGGTTGCCCACCAGGATGCCGGTCAGGTAGACCGCCAGGAAGCCGCTGCCGCCCGCGGTCTGCACGATCGCGAACACCATGGCACCGCCAGAGCACAGCAGGATGGCCTGCAAGCCTTCGGCCACGCGCATGCGCTCCATCACATTGGCCAGGCAGTAGCCCAACCCGAGCCCGAGCAAGCCGCCCACCCCAAACTGCACCAGCAGGCGCCACACCAGCGCGCCGGGGCTCAGGCCGGCGGGCGCGGCGATCCAGTCGATCAGCGTCAGGGTCAGGAAGATGGCCATCGGGTCGTTGATGCCGGACTCGATCTCCAGCACGCTGGCGACCCGCTCCTTGAGCCGGATGCCGCTGGTATTGAGCAGCGAGAACACCGCCGCGGCATCGGTCGAGCCCACGATGGCGC
>NZ_JBFTLX010000168.1:0-15395 GCF_056396665.1 Cupriavidus sp. 05T313
ACATCAGGGGCGATGGTGTTACGGCAAAACGCCCATGCGCACCTTCCCATCAGGGGCGATGGTGTTACGGCAAAACGCCCATGCGCACCTTCCTCGACTCGCTGGAACTCGCCAAGGAGAAACTGATCCCGCATTGAGTCGCGCTTCTCGATTCAACAGCCCGACTATCTGTCAGATCGAGTCCCAGCTAATACAAGTCATCTTGGTCTATTGGGGCCTGATGGCCATCGTGCTTGGTGTGATACTGCACCAAACTCGGAGAAGGGCAAGCACTCTGCGCAGTCCGCCAGCAGCGGCGCCGCGGTACATGCGGCACATCAATCTGGACTTGGTGCGGCGCTAAGGATGCAGCCGATCCACGATACCGCCTATCCCGCGCTCCCGGCTGAGCTTACCGCCGCCGAACTGGAGGCTGCGTTCACGCCAACACCGACCGAGATCCGCTTCGCGCGCAGCCAGTCTCGCCGGGCCTCAACTTCTGTTCTGATTCTCGTGCAGCTCAAACTGCTGCAGCGCCTTGGCTACTTCCCCATGCTGGCTGATGTGCCACCTATCGTGATCGATCACGTGCGCACCGCACTGCGAGCCCCCGCCCTGTCCCGCGCAACAGTCAAACGCTACGATGCCTCTGGCACACGCTCCCGGCATCAGAAGATACTACGCGGGTACCTCCACATTCGGCCGGCCGAGGCCAACACGCTGAAATGGCTGGAGGCGCTCGCAACCGATGCGGCGCACACCAAGGTCGAATTGCCCGACATCGTCAACGTGCTGATCGAAGAGTTGATCCGGGTACGGTGCGAACTGCCGCCACTTGCCAGCCTGCACCGAATGGCGACTCAGGCCCGCAGCCGGTGCAATGACGCCATCTATCGCGCCAATCCACTAACTCCGGCTCAAAACCCACCAACTGCGAGCCGTGAAAATCGATCATGAAGTGCTGCATGCACATCGGCGTTCACCCTGCTGTGGTCGATGCCAGGCGGCATCCTGACGGGACTAAGTGCGGCCGCGGGCATCGCGTCATCAGTACCGTGGGCGGCACAGTGCCGGCGTCGTGGCACCCGCTGCCGTCGGCGCAATCAAGGCCGCGGCGGCCGGTTTCACGCTGAGTCTCTATCTGCTTGGTTCGGCGCTGATGCTTGCGACCGTCATCCTGATCACCTGTTTCCGGCCACGCAGTGCCCATACGATGGAGCCAAGCCTTGCCGAAACGCACCGACAGGGCCAGGTCAGGTGCTGCCCGGCACAGGCGGGGGCGCACAGGATTCGCGCATGACAACATGTGTGGCCAGCCTGATCTCCTGCCCCGCCGAGGGCTGGGCGCCGGCCTCGCCCGACACTCCGCCAATCGTCTGCAGCAACATTTCGGCCGCTGCCGTACCCACCGTCTCCAGGTCCCAACTCAGCGCGGTAATGGCAGGCGAATACAGTTGCGGAAGATCGCCATCGCCTACGCAGATCAGGCTGACATCCTGCGGTACACGATATCCGGTCTGCTTCATCGCCTGCAGCACGCCTGACAGTATGCGCGTGCCAAGACAGATGAATGCGGTTGGACGAGACTTTGCCGACAGCATCGCCAAGGCGTCGCTGAAAGACAGGTCCATGGCCGAGCGGCTCGACCTCACCAGCGTGTCATCCACGGCGAGCCCGCGTTCCTCCAGTGCAGCACGGTATCCGTTGATACGCTCGCGGCCGGGCCGAAGCGCGCTATCCGACGTCATCAGGGCAATGCGCGCATGGCCGAGGTCAAGCAGATATCGCGTGACGTCGAGCGCGCCGCGAAAGTGATCGACATGAACGCCGGTGCCACCCACCCCAAAATCGCGGTCCATGGCCACGACGGGAAGATCCCGGCCGATCTGGTCGAGGTAGTCGGGCCGCTCGGCTTCGCATGGGCCCAGGATCAACCCGTCGACGCGGCGACGCCGAAACAAATCGACCATCAGGTCTTCCTGCGCCCTGCTGTTATGCGTATTGCCGACTACCATCGCGTAGCCTTCGCGCTGCAGCCGGGTCTCCACCGCGGTGATGATTCGGGCGTAGAGCGGGTTAGCCAAGTCGGATACGAGCAGCCCGACCACGCCCGAGGTGCCTGTGCGCATGCTTTGCGCGATCGGGTCGGGCGCATAGGCCAGCGCCTTGGCGGCGCGCTCCACCGCCTGGACCGCTGCCTCGCTCACCGGCCCGCTACGGTTTAGTGCACGCGATGCAGTGCCCACCGACACACCGGCCGCGCGTGCGACGTCACGGATAGTGACGCGGGCTGGCCTCACGGAGGGATTGGTACGCATCGTGTTACTCATGGCTGATGTTGGCTGGTTTGACGAAAGCCGCAGCGTGGAATGCGGGACCTATGGCCCGCAATTATCGCCCAACTGTGTCGCCCCACTAGTAAACAGCGCGCCCGCCACTGATGTCGAAGACCGCACCAGTACTGAAGCTGCAACGCGCCGAACACAGCCACGCGGCCATCTCCGCAACCTCCTCGACCCTGACAAAACGCTTCATCGGCACGCGCTCGAGCAGCCGCGCCTGCAATTGTGCGCGTTGACTCTCTTCGTGGATGCCAAAGATATCGGTGTCCGCCGCACTGGGCGTGATGCAATTCACCAGCACGCCCGTCGACGCCAACTCCTTGCCAAGGCTCTTCGTCATCGAGATCAGTGCTGCTTTCGAGGCCGCATAAGCGCCCGCAAACGGGTTGCCCTCCTTGCCGGCGATCGATGCAACGTTGACCACGCGGCCGCAGCCGTTCGCCGACATGGCCGGCACGATCGCCTGCGCGCAATGGAGGGCGCCGAAGACGTTGACGTCGAACACGCGCTTCCACTCGTCGGGCGAAGCTTCGACGGTCGGACCGCTACTGCCAAGGATCGCGGCATTGTTTACCAGCGCCGTCGGTGAGCCGAGCGCGGCAACGGATTGCGCCAGGGCGCGATTGACCTGTTCGCGATCGGTGATGTCGACTGCCACTGCGAGCACGTTCGCTCCTTGCCTGCGCAAGGCGCCGGCCACCGCGTCCAGCGTCGCCTCATCCCGGTCCCAAAGTGCAACCGCGTAGCCGTCCGAAGCCAGGCGCTCGCAGATCGCAAGGCCGATGCCGCGTGCAGCACCCGTTACCACGGCAATCCGCCGATCCGGCTCTTGTCCCACAGCTGTGCTCATCGCGTCCCCCCGATGCGTCGGATCGGCTCAGAGCCATCCCAGCATTGCGCAGCTTCGGCAATCGTCGCGAAGTACTCTCCCTTTCCGCCTGACATCTCTGATATTTCAACGATGTTGCCCGGCAGGTCAGGATGCACGAAATAGGCAAAGCGGCCACGCGTGCCCATGCGGCCCCCATGCCCCTCCACATATCCGCGTGCCTGCAACTGCTGCGCAAAGCGATCGAACGCGTCGCCGGTCCAATAGGCGATGTGCTGGACGCCCTCCGCGCCGTGCTTCAGCGAATCGAGGTACAGAGATGGCACGTCATTTCGCTGCTCTATCAGCTCGATCTGCACGCCGCCCGAGTTGGCGAGGGCGATCGACAGATCCGGCAATGCCGACGCCTGTCCGTAATAGCGAAACTCAGTGGTGCCAATCGCTTCCTTATAGAACCACGGACCGACGCCAAGCACCTCGCTCCAGTGCTGCATCGCCTTTTCGATGTCGCGTACCACGTAGCCGATCTGGCGTACGCCTCCGAACAGCAAACTCATTCTGCCTCCTTTGTTGCAAAATAGAAACGTTTCCACAAAGTCGAGTGTAACGTCACTCGGCTCAGTTCCTTCATAGCGTTAACCATGATTGATCGCATATCGCCGCTCCATAATACTTATTTGGAAACGTTTCCACAAACAGTGGAACGCGAGGATCGTCACGACGCCCGACCTCCAGAACGGGTGCCCCCAATGGAGACTTACATGAAGAAAATTCTTGCCGCCCTGCTCGCTGTCGCAGCAGGGGCCGCCACGGCTGCCGATACCGGCAACTATCCGGATCGGCCCATCCGGATGCTGTTGCCCTTCTCCGCAGGTGGCGGCGGCGACATCCTCGGCCGCTTCCTCGCGGAGCGCTTTGCCGCGCAGCTCAAGCAACCCGTGGTCGTCGAAAACAAGCCCGGCGCCGCGGGCACCATCGGCACCCACGCCGTGGCCACCGCCGCGCCCGATGGCTACACGATCATGATTGGCGGCATGTCCACCCACCCACTGGCACCGGCCACCTACGCCAAACTGCCCTACGATCCCGTGCGCGACTTTCAAAGCCTTGGCACGATCGGCAGTTCGTCGATCGTCATGGTGGCGGCAAACCAGTATCCGGCCAACAACCTCAAGGACCTGATTGCCATGGCGCGCAAGCAAACCGCGCCGATCCAGTACGCGAGCTGGGGCAYGGGGTCCACCGGACACTTTTGCGGCGAAGTCCTGAGCCAGAAGGCCGGCATTCCACTCCAGCACGTGCCTTACAAGGGTACCTCCCAGATAATTACCGACCTGCTCGGCAACCACATCTCCGTGGCCTTCGTCGACATGGTGACCGCTACGCCTTTCGTCAAGGAAGGCAAGATCAAGGCGCTGGCCGTCTGCACCAAACGCTCGCCCAGCCTGCCGCAAGTGGCCAGCTACAAGGAGCAAGGCGTCGACTTCGACCGGGAGCTGAACTGGGCCATGTATGTKCCCGCCARGACCCCGAAGCCGATCGTGAACAAACTGTCTTCGGTACTGGAGAACACGCTGAAGCAGCCGGAAGTCGTCAACAAGCTGCTTTCGCTCGGCATCACGGCCAAATACGTAACCGGCGCCGAGCAGCAGGCGACAAATGCCCGCGACATTCCGATGTGGAAATCCATTGCGAAACAGGCGCACATCACGCTCGACTGACGCGCGTCAACGCACGCGCTCCATCCCATATCCCATTTTTTAGCAAATCACCACAGGAGTTCCTTTATGTCGTCCACGCTCAACGAAGCACGCATCCAGACCGTGCGAAATCACATGGCCCTGGAATGCACCCACGATTGGGATGCCGTCATCAACACGTTCGAGCACCCGCGTTACGAGATGCACGGCAGCGGCGCCACATTCGACGGCGAAGCAGAGGTGCGCGGCTATTTTGATTCATCTCGGATCCCTTTTCCGGATCTGAAGAACGAAATCATCGCCATTGCGGCCGCGGACGATACGGTACTGGTTGAGTTCTGGCTCCAGGGGACCCATTTGGGGCCGCTCGCCGTCAATGGAAAGGTGTTCGAGCCGACCGGTGGCACGTTCCGTGTGCGCATAGCCGCGACGTTCGAGTTCGCGCCCGGCTCCGACAAGATCATTTGCGAGCGCCCCTATTCTGCCCCTGACGCAAAACTGCGGGCTCTGGGTCTTCTGTAATGGAGATACCCATGCGGAATGTCGAACTTTCAACGCTGCGCGGTAGCGGCCGACTGACTGGCAACGTGGCCATCGTGGTAGGTGCGGGTTCCAGCGGAGCGGACGTGAGCAACGGCTCTGCCGCAGCACGTCTGTACGCCCGCGAAGGGGCACGGGTGCTCTGCGTCGATCGCGATATGCAGGCAGCCCGGCGGACTGTCGACGAGATTCGAGAATGCAGCGGCGAAGCGCTGCCGTTCGAGGCGGACGTCTGCAGCAAGAGCGAGCTCGCGGCAATGGCTCGCTATTGCGATGAGCAGTATGGCAGCGTCAATGTCCTGCACAACAATGTCGGCATCGAGATCGTGTCCGAACTCGAGGACATTCGCGAGGAGGACTGGGACCGCGTCTTCGCAGTGAATCTCAAGGGCGTCATGCTGGCGTGCCAACAGGTCATCCCGCGCATGGTGCGCCAGGGCGGTGGGTCGATCATCAATATCTCGTCGATCGCCAGCCGCAAATGGAGCCCGATGCCGTTCCTTGCCTACAACACGTCCAAAGCGGGCCTGAACCACATGACACGCGTGCTGGCACGACGCTACGCCGAGCACCACGTGCGAACGAACGTGATCGTGCCTGGACTGATCGACACGCCGCACGCGGCGCACCTCACCGTCGGCGACGACGCCGCAGTGCAGGCCGCAAGAGCCGCGCGGAATCGACGCTGCCCGATGGGTCACCAAGGCACCGCGTGGGATGTTGCGTACGCCGCGCTGTTCCTGGCCAGCGATGAATCCCGCTACGTGACTGGCACCGAAATCGTGGTCGACGGCGGACTGGGTCTCTAGCCCGGTTCGGTTCGACCCAACAAAGAACGCACCAACCTCAGCGACAAGCAGCTTTCGCCATAGCTGCAGTCCGATGGCCCCTGGAGATCCAACGTGGCATTGCCCAGCGCTTTTACCCATCAAGACCGCCTTCTGACGGTCAATATCAACGAATCTGCCGAATTCCCCGGCTCCGAGTCGGGTTCGACCATCATTCCGCTCTTTCTCGACCGCGAGAACGGTGTCTGGGTGCTATACGGCAAGTTCGAACCCGGCACCACGCTGCCGCCCCACTTCCACACCGGCACCGTCCACTTCTTCACGACGAAGGGAGAATGGAACTACGTCGAGTATCCCGGCGATCCGCAAACCGCTGGCAGCTATCTCTACGAACCGGGGGGGTCCATCCACACGTTCTCGGTGCCGGCGGACGCCACCGAAGCTGCTGAAGGATTCATGGTCGTCTACGGCGCGAACGTGATCTTCCAGGACGGCGAATACCAGAGCGTGCGCGATGCCGGCGCGATCGAGGATGGCATTCTCAAGACCGCCGAGGCGCTCGGCCTGCCGCGGCCGCGCTATATCCGGCCGCAGGGCGGCGCGGCGTTCTCGCGCGACTGACAGCCCGGCGCAATGCCAGTCACCACCAGGCTCACACGCGCGAAAACGCATGCTTGGGCAATAAAAGACAGATGACAGGAGGAGACACCATGGATCAACAGAGGCGATTGTTTGTGCAGGGTTCTGCCGCTGCCGCATTATCGGGTTGGCTATGCCTTGCGAACGCCGCCAGCCCCTGGCGCGCCGGCAAGCCCATCCAGTTGATCGTGCCAGGACAAGCTGGCGGAATGTCCGACATCCTGGCGCGCGTTTTTAGCGCGACGGCCGGCAATGAGCTTGGCGAACGAATCATCGTAGACAACCGCCCCGGGGCTTCCGGCGTCATCGGGTCGTACCTGCTGTCGAACGCCTCGCCCGATGGGCAGACCTTGCTGACGGCCAGCAGCGATACCCACACGATTTATCCGAATTTTTTCAATAATCCGAAGTTCGTGCCGGAGCGGCACGTGCCTATTGCAACGCTCGCTTTCGTGCCGTTTGCGCTGGCCGTTAGCCGGAACGTCCCCGTCGGGAATCTACGCGAGTTCGTCGCGCTGGCCAGGAGGAAGACGCTCAGCTATTCAACGTGGGGCATCGGGACCGCCGGGCATGCAGCAATGCTGGCGTTCATGAGGGCTGCCGGCATATCCGACATGCTTCACGTGCCGTTCACCGGGAGCGCTCCGGCAATCCAGGCGCTAATGGCCGGACAAGTGGATGCGATGATGGGGGCGATTCCGCTGATCTCCACGAACCGGGCCCAGCTCAAGCCTCTGGGTGTGATGTCGGATCAGCCGTCGGCTGCGCTGACCGGCGTCCCTACGCTGGCGCAGGCGGGGCTCGGCGGCGAAGGGGACGGCAAGGGATTCTGGGTCGGCCTGATGGCACCGCCCAACACCCCCCCGAACATCGTGGAGGCGATCTCGCGCGAGACAGCAAAGGTCATGATGCAGCACGACGTGAAGAACAAGCTGGCGGGCATGGGTGCCCAATCCGAATCGCTAGGGCCGGCCGACTTCAGCAAGCTGATCGCTTCGGAATCAGAGCGCTGGGCGAAGATTGCCCGTGAATCAGGCGTCGTGCGACAGAACGTCTAGCAATGCCGAAATCGCGGACGGCCTGATTCGCGTATCAATCGTAGAGGGAGGGCTAATGAAGCAGCTTCGCCTTGGTGAAATAACCATCGATCGGGTAGTGGAGATGGAGCAGTTCTGGGCTGATGCATCCTGGCTCTATCCGGATATCAGCGAGGATATTGTCGCCAGACACAAGAGTGTTCTCGGGCCAAAGCTGGTTCATCCCGAGACGTCCCAACTCTGCATCAGCTTCCATAGTTACCTGATACGCTCGAAAGGGAAGAACATCCTTGTGGATACCTGTAACGGCAACCACAAGGACCGGCCTCGGGCGCCATGGCAGCACATGCTTAGATCCCGCGAGTACCTGGCGAATCTCGCGGCAGTCGGCTTGCGCCCCGAAGACATCGATCTGGTGCTATGCAGCCATCTGCACACTGACCACGTCGGCTGGAATACGCAACTCGTGAGCGGCAAATGGGTCCCGACCTTCCCAAACGCCAGATATCTGTTCTCCAGGCAGGAATTTGATCATTTCATGGCGTTGCATACAAGCAAGCCGGCGTTGCCCGTCAGCCAGGGATCATTCGCCGATAGCGTCCTGCCGATTGTCGAATCCGGTATGGCCGATCTTCTCGACATGAATCATTTCGTCGACGGAGATCTCAGCCATGGCATATGGATTGAAGACGCAAGTGGTCACACGCCTGGGCATGTCTCAATTCATGTCAAAGGCGGGGACTGTGAGGCAATCATGACCGGAGACGTGTTTCACCACCCTATTGTCTTCAACGAACCGAGCCTGGTGAATACAGGGGACTGGCGCCCGGACCTGGCGATGCGCACTCGCCAACGGCTTATGGCACGTTGTGCCGATTCGCCGGTGACGCTTTTGTCGATGCATTTTCCCGCACCAACTGCCGGAAAGCTTATTTCGAGCGCCGCAGGGTTTCAATTCGAATTTTTCCACGAATGATGCGAGACCTCACGCTTACATCCAAGAAGCAGACGTGTCCGTTGCAATCAGGCTACCTCACCAGCCGGGCCGAGGTGCTGGCCAGCGCCTCGGCCCGAAATGCCTGCTCCATGGCCTGCGCATCCGCTCGAGGTTCTGTATCCGCAGGGCGACGTGAAGCGCGCAGGACTGGGTCCGGGATGTCGGGCGAACGAATGCTCGCCACCATCTCCACCTGTTGCCGGGCATCGGTGGCCTGCCAACGCGCTCAGGGACTGAGCAAATTCCCCGCGCGGAAAGCGCGGGCACCAGACACGCGGCCGATCTGGTCGCCTGGTTTCACGTAGCGCACTTCGCGCCTCATGTAGAAGACGCCATTGGTATGGCTGACGGTGGTCGTGCGAATCCCGTCAACGGGATTCACGACGTCGAATATCGGCTGTCCCGCCGTCACTTCCGCGCCCACTTGTGCGAGATAAACCAGCAACCCGGCCAGGTGCACCTACGGCGGTTTCGCAACTCCGGCGCCGATATAAGGCCATCGCTACGGCACTGGTCGGCTGTTGCCTAGAGAAACTACCTGGAGATCTTCTACCGTCTGCTCGAAATGAAGGCCCGCTGYAACCTATCCGGCCACCATGGGAAGTCAAATGGCATCTGTTGGATACCAACATGGTATCAGTTAGGTACCATATGGCCCGGCCCCCTGTGACCCGAAGATTAACCGGCTTGCCACGATCAATCATTGGGGGACGGCCGCATTTTGACGCTGTGGCATGGCCCTCATTCAGGAAGACTTGCCTCCGGACCTCTTTGTATCAGTGCCCATCGTCGGTGCTGTTGGTCTCTACGTACCCAATAGAATAATTTCATGATCATGAAATTAACAATCGCCCATGGGTTGCCCCTTGACGTTCGCGGTAGCGGTCCCTTCCTTTCGCCAACCTCACCTGCTCATGCCGGAGCTTATGCGGAAGATAGTGGTGCACTCTCGGACGGGGCCGTCGGGAGGCCGTTCATTACCGATTTCACCGACCACTCCTCACGCCCACTTCTTCCCTAGTGCCTCCAGACCAGCCTTTTGCAGGTCCTCCTGGCTCATCACAATGCGGAACTTGCAGTTGGCCTGGAAGTTGAGGAAGAAGGGCTCAGCAAAAGCGGGAACGTCAGATGGATTTTCGACGTTGATCAGGAATACCCCGCAGCGCATTCCGTCTTGCTCGGTAAAATACGCTGCCTCCGGCTTGATCGTTTCCAGGATACGCTCAATGACCTCGCCCACCTTCCCGCCCCTGACGAGAACGTTGAAGGGCTCATGAGGAAATTCGACTGTGAGTAGCATCTTCATGATCCACCTTCTCCTTACGTAGTCGCTGCCCGGCAGCCAGACTTTTGCCTCAGGCGCTCCTGCCGCTTAACGTTGTCGCTGGCGGTGGGTGGGCAAACCGAAGCTGCCGCTCGCCGGCGCGCCGATACTACAAGATAGCACCGGCCACTGAAAAAGCTAGTTGGCGGCCCGTCCAAGCGCGCCGCGGACATTCTTGAACGGTTGAGCACGCGATCCTCCTTGGCGGTGGCACAGCAGGAGCGACTGCCTTGCTAGGCCGAGTGGCGTTCGGCGCGGCTTCGGCTGCTAGCCAACTCAGGCTTGATGGGGCGCTTGCATTCGGAACCGGATCGCCGACTGGGTCAAGCTCGAGGCTTGGCCGGGATTCGGGGTGAGACGCTCATAGCATCTTCGCCGAAGGCGCAGGTTCGAAGATGAAATTCGCGGCGGCGTAGCTGGCGTTGCGGTCCCAGACTTCCTTGCCGTCGCCGAAGAAAGTGCACCAGCGGCCATCACTGACACAACGCGCCCGCGGAAACACTTCCTCGTGGCCCTTCACAATGGCCAGCGTGTGGCTGGTCGGCCACCACCACCACCACCGCAGTCGGCGCCTGGTCGCGCTGTGCCTCCGCCTCGCTCGCCTGCAGCACCACCTCCGTACGCAAAGCGGCCAGCTCACCGGCGGCGGCCTGCCTGCCAGATAGACTGCACGGCATTGGCGGAGATCGACTTGTGCGCGCCCGGTAGTGCAGCGCGATGGTCACGCGCATCTTGTCGCACAGGTCCTCTCAGAACTGTGCCAGGACCTCGGTTGGCGTGCCCATGCGGGCCATAGAGCTTGTTGGCGGTGGGGGTGATGCCGTACCTAAAAAAAGCAAGGCACAGACCTCGCGGGTCTCGGGGAACTGCGCACGGACGGCGGCCACGTCTGCAGAGAGATGCGGTTGGGAGAATCAGGAGCCGAGAGCTGTGAGGGCCTCTCAGACTGCGGCATGGCCGCAGCGTCGCGCTGTCGCCTGACCGCGCTAGCCGTTCGATGTCCAATCGTCGTCGGCGCGTTCTCCAAAGCGGAAGATAATGCCTTCCGTTCATCCTGCCTGGCCTGTATGTGCCGGCGACGCGCTCATCGTGGCAAGCAGCCTGACAAATACGAGCGCGGCCATGTTGGTGCTGGCATGCGGGCGTGCACAGTGCAACACGGCATCGATAGTGCCGCCTCGCCTGGACTTTGCCGGTTGCAACGGCCGGTATGTCACGCGTGCCGAGCGCATTTCCGCCGCCGAAGCGGGCACCAGCGCGGCGCCTAGCCCGGCCTCGACCAGAGCGAGTATCGTCGGGAGTACACTCTCCTGCTCGATGCGCGGCTGCACGCCGGCCGCATGATAGATCTTCTGGCTCAAGTCGCGAAAATAGGTTGAGCCGACGGCGCTGAATCCAACCATCGGAAGGCGATCAAGCGCCGCTGGCGCCACCGCAGTGTCAGCGGCGAGCGGATGCCCGAGCGGCAACGCCAGCAACATCGGCTCACGATCGGCTTCGAACGCATCGAAATCCGTTTCCACCGGCAGTGTGGACAGGCGAAGCAGCGCCACGTCGAGTTTGCCGGAGCGCAAGGCATCCCACTGCTCGGCTGACGTTGCCTCCGTGAAATCGAATGCCACGGCAGGATAAGCACTGCGGTAAGCAGACAGTATGCGTGGCAAGAGGCGGTACGCCGCGCTACTTGTAAATCCCAGCGAGATCCGTCCCGTCTCGCCGTGCGCTGCCCTGAGCACTGCCTGCTCGGCGGCGTCCGCATCGGCCAGCAATTGCCTTGCTCGGTCGAATAGCACCCTGCCCGCCTCCGTCAACTGGACCGACCGCGTCGTTCGCGCAAACAGGTCCGCACCAACGTTTGCTTCCAGTTGCCGGATTTGCTGGCTCAAAGGCGGTTGTGCCATATGGAGCCGCGCCGCGGCACGTCCGAAATGCAGCTCTTCGGCCACCACAACAAAGAGGCGCAGTGCGTGCAACGAGAGAGCCATTGATACATAAAAGTGAATGAATGCCTTGGAATATTATATTGGATCTATCGAATAGACCAGCATAAGATTGCCTTCGATGTCCCCCGCTATTCTTGCCCAGAGGAACTCCAACATGAATCTCAAAGCCCTGTTCCGTACCCTGGCGGGAAGTATCGCCGCAGTGTGCTTCAGCGCCCTCCTGCCTTTCCCCGCCGTGGCACAACATTCGCAATACCCAGTCAAGCCGATCCATATGGTTGTACCGTTCGGCGCTGGTAGCGTGACCGACACCCTGGCGCGCATCATTGCGACCAGGCTCAGTGAGGCCTGGGGCCAGCCTGTCGTGGTTGACAACCGGGCGGGCGCCGACGGCAACATCGGCACAGGCTATGTTGCCGCTGCGGAGCGCGACGGCTACACGCTGCTCTTTGGCGCGGCCAGCACCAACGCGATTAACGCCAGCCTCCACACCAACCTCAAGTTCGACCCCCAACGCGACTTTGTGCCGGTAGTCAATGTAGCTAGCGTGCCCAATGTGCTTGTGGTTCCCCCTAGCGTTCCCGCGCGCTCAGTCAAGGAACTCCTGGCACTGCTGCACAAACAGCAATACAGCTATGCATCGGGAGGCGCCGGTGGCAGCCAGCACCTGTCGGCCGAATTGTTCAAGTCCATGTCGAAGACCGATATCCTTCACGTGCCTTACAAGGGCGGTGCCCCTGCGCTGACCGATCTGCTCGCCGGGCGCGTGCAAATGATGTTCTGCAACCTCCCGCTATGCCTGCCGCATATCCGCTCCGGCAAGCTCATTGCCCTCGGCGTGACCTCGGCGCGGAAATCGCCTCTGCTGCCCGACGTTCCCACGATTTCCGAGTCGGGCCTGCCCGGCTACGTAGTGGAAGGCTGGTTCGGCATGTTTGCGCCAGCCGGTGTGCCCAAACAAGTGGTCAGCCGCATCAATGCGGAAGTTGTCCGCATCCTGAAAGATCCCAAGACACGCGAGCAACTGCTGGCCCAGGGCGCGGAGCCCGTCGGCGATACGCCCGAAGCCTTTGCCGTCTTTGTCGGCAAGGAACATGATCGCTGGGCGGCTGTCATCCGCAATGCCGGCATCACTGTAAACTAAGACCATCCAGCTCATGCGCACCCCCAATCGTCTCACCGCCCTTGAGGCGGCCGCCCGGATCGAGCGAGGCAACCTTACCGCCGAAATACTGACGCGAGCCTGTCTCGATCGCATACAAGAGCGCGACGGCGCGGTGCACGCCTTCGTGGCGGTCGATGCCGATCTGGCTCTCTCCCAGGCGCGTGCGGCGGATCGTCGCCCCGGTGGCCTGCTGCGCGGCATTCCTGTCGCCGTCAAGGACATCATCGATACCGTCGGCTACGATACGGCCTATGGCTCGGCAGCGATCTATGCCGGGCATCGTCCTGCAGCAGACGCCGGCTGCGTTGCGTCGGCGCATGAGGCCGGTGCCGTCATACTTGGGAAGGTTGCCACCAGCGAATTCGCCACGCAGACGCCGAGCGCAACCCGTAACCCACTCGACCTGGCGCGCACGCCGGGCGGTTCTTCCAGCGGTTCCGCAGCCGCCGTCGCCGATTTCATGGTGCCCGTCGCGTTCGGTACGCAGACTACCGGGTCGATCACGCGCCCGGCGGCGTACTGCGGCGTTGTCGGCTACAAGCCGACTTTCGGCCTCATCAGTAGTGGGGGCGTGAAGACGCTCAGCCATACCCAGGACACGGTGGGCCTGCTGACCCGTACCGTCGCGGACGCCGCCTTCTTCTCCCTTGGCCTGGCGCAGACGCGCGTCACCGAACAACTGGGGTTGAGGCCACGCATTGGCGTATGCCTGTCGAGTCAGTGGCAGCATGCCAGCCCCGAAACGCACGACGCCCTCGACGCGATCGCCGCACGCGCCGAGCGGGCCGGCGCAAGCGTGCTGCGCTGCAGACTGCCGCAGGAATTGGAAGCCTTGATCGATCTGCAGAGCAGCATGTTCGCCTACGAGGCCCGGCAATCGCTCGCCCATGAGCGTACGCAACATCACGAGCAGCTCAGTGCGCGCCTGCAAACGCGCCTGGCCGGTGGGGAGACCGTGAGCACAGAGGCCTACCTGCAAATACGAAGCCGTATGCATGTAGGTACGCAACAAGCCGACGCCATGTTCGGCGATTTTGACGTGCTGCTCTACCCCGCCGCGGACGGCGAAGCCGAGCTAGGCCTGATGGACTCGGGCTCGCCACGTTTCGGCGCACTCTGGACAGCACTGCACCTGCCCACGATTTCATTGCGCATAGCTACTGGCCCCGCCGGGCTGCCAATTGGAGCCCAACTGATCGGACGCTATGCGGATGACGCACGCCTGCTCGCGGTTGCCAGCGTCCTAGCGCGCATTGCAGGCTACGATCAGTAAACGAAGGGAGTAGCGATAACACAGGCTTTTGCATACGGACATCCAGCGCTTGACATGCCCACCTCCCCGGAGGATTGCGCCCCCCGCCCACACTGCCGAAACTTGATCCCTACTTGGCGGTTGCTTTGCCCTGATCACTCCCACGGCATCCTCGATGTCAATCCTACTGCTACATCGGCGGGGAATTTGCCGCATCTGCGCGAGGATGCGTGCGCCGACGTCAACGGGCACGATGCGACGCACACCGTGCTCGGCATCCCGTCCGCTCCGATGCAAATCTAGCGGCTAGAGCCGACCTCCTGCACATCACCGCCCTTGAAGGAGACCGAGCCAAAGCGGGGGCTGACTAAGCGGCAATGCGGTGGTTTTCTGCTCTGGCGATGGAGGGATACCGTCGTTCAATGTGCGATCGGATCCGGGCATTGAGCACGGCAGTCCGGATTTGTACCAGTGCGTGCGCGTGCCGTGGCCGCCAGGCCATCTGTTGGCGTTTGACGAACCGCTCTCCCACGCATGTCCGGGCAGCCAGTCTATGCCAGGATCTCTTGCAAGCGATTATTGGCGGTCCGGCGGTCGAAGCGCCTATCCAGCCACTGGTCGACCTCCTCGCGTAAATCGTCCAGCACGATTGGGCGCTCGCGCAGCGACTCGAGCCAATCGAGGAACTCATACTCACTGCGTTCGTCCCTGGCCTCCATATAGCTCTCGATCCCACCCATGTCCTCTGGCGGGCAAGGCCCGCAACCGGCCACGCAACGTGGCAGCCCGCCAGGATGTTGCCGCAGCCTACGCCGCTCCACCCGTATCTCGTGGCGCCACCACGCGTTGAAGTCATACAC
>NZ_JBFTLX010000169.1:0-51796 GCF_056396665.1 Cupriavidus sp. 05T313
CTATACGTTCTCTGCCGGCGTGCTTGGCGACATTGCGGGCTTCGATGCCGATTTCTTCGGCATTTCGCCGCGCGAGGCCAGGCAAATGGACCCGCAGCAACGCTTGCTGCTGGAACTCGCCTGGGAAGCGTTCGAGAATGCCGGCCAGCGGCCTGCCGAGATGGCGGGCACTAATTGCGCCGTCTTTATCGGCGTGGCTAGCAAAGACTACGGCGATCGCAGCGTGGATGACCTGAGCGTAGCCGACGCCTACTCCGCGACCGGCAATACGCTGAGCATCGCTTCGAACCGGATTTCCTACCTGTTCGACCTGCGCGGCCCCAGCATGTCGATCGATACGGCATGCTCGTCGTCGCTGGTCGCACTGCACCAGGCCTGCAATGCCATTCATGCTGGCGAAGCCGATTCGGCGCTGGCCGGTGGCGTCAACCTGCTGCTGCACCCATTCCCGTTCGTCAGTTTCGCGAAGGCGTCGATGCTGTCGCCCACCGGGCGCTGCCTGGCTTTCGATGCTGCCGGCGACGGCTATGTGCGTTCCGAGGGCGGTGCCCTGGTGCTGCTCAAGCCACTCGACAAGGCTCAGGCCGATGGCGATACCGTCCATGCGGTCATCGTCTCGTCCGGCGTGAACTCGGATGGGCACTCGCAAGGCGGCATCAATGTGCCTGGCGCGGCCACGCAAGCCGCGTTGCTTGAGGATGTCTATGCCCGTGCGGGCGTCGATCCGCTGGATATCGCCTATGTGGAGGCGCACGGCACCGGCACTGCGGTGGGCGACCCCATCGAAGCGCGTGCCTTGACGGATGTGCTCGGCAAACGCCGCGCACCGGACCAGCCCTTGCTGATCGGCTCGGCCAAGACCAATGTCGGTCACCTTGAGACTGCTTCCGGCATGGCCGGGCTGCTGAAGGCGGTGCTGTGCCTGAAGCACAAGGCAGTGCCGCCTACGGTCCATTTCAAGAACCCGAACCCGAATATCGACTTTGCCGGCGGCGGCTTGCGCGTGGTCGACCAGTATCTGCCGCTCGACACGGGCGGCAAGCCGCTGCTGATGGGCGTGAATTCCTTCGGCTTTGGCGGTACCAACGCCCACGTGCTGCTGGGCGAGGCCGAAACCCGGCACGACGCCGTGGCGAAGGCGGCGCCCGCGGCGGCACCTTCGGCCCTGGTCTTTAGCGCGCGCAGCCCCGATGCGCTGTGCGCCCTGGCGGGCCAGTATCACGCGCGCCTGGAGGCTGGCGCGTCGTGGGAGGCGCTGGCCAGCGCTGCCGCGCGCAAGCGCCAATGGCTGAACCACCGGGCAGTAATCACGCCCGCCAGCCAGGAGGCGGGCATGGCATCGCTAGACCTGCTGGCACGCGGCGAGAGCGCGCCGGGCGTCACCACCGGCGAAGTGCCGACCGGCGCGGAGAGCAAGCTTGCGCTGGTCTTCTCCGGCAATGGTTCACAGTGGGCGGGCATGGGCCAGCGGATGCTGGTCGAGGATGCCGTTTTCCGCGAAACCATGGACGAAATCGATGTCCTGTGGCAAGCGGATGGCAGCGACTCGCTGGCCGGCGTGATGCGCGCAGGCGCCACGGCCACCTGGCTCGAAGGTACGGAGAACGCGCAGCCTTTGCTGTTTGCGCTACAAGTTGGCGTGGTGCGCTCGCTGCAGGCACGCGGCTTGCGATACGACGCATGCTTTGGCCACAGCGTGGGCGAAGTGGCTGCGGCCTGGGCGTCCGGTGCGCTGACGCTGGCGCAAGCCGTGCATGTGATCAAGGAGCGCAGCCGTGCGCAGGCCACGACGGCGGGCACCGGCAAGATGGCTGCAGTCGGCGTTAGCGCGGAAGCCGCGCAACAAGTCATCGACCGCCTCGGACTTGGCGAGGAGCTGGAGGTGGCGGGCATCAACAGCCCCGAAGCCGTCACCGTGGCCGGTTCGCCCCAGGCCATTGCCACCATGCTGGAGCATCTGGCCGACAGTGGAAAGTTCTTCCAGGCGTTGGATCTCGACTACGCATTCCATAGCAAGTGCATGGATCCGATCCGCGATCCGGTGCTGACGAAACTGGCCGACCTGCAGCCGCAGGAGGCGCACACGCCATTCATTTCGACGGTAGCTGGCGCGCAACTGCCCGGCACGGCGCTCGACGCGCAATACTGGTGGCGCAATATCCGCGAACCAGTTCAATTCGAGGCGGCCGCGCGCCACCTGGTGGATGCGGGCGTGCGCGTTTTCCTTGAGATCGGCCCGCACTCGATCTTGCGCAACTATATTGTACAAACCCTCGGGCACGCCAAGGCGAGCGGCCACGCCCTGCCCACGCTCAAGCGCAATCACGACAGCGCCGCTCAGTTGCAGCACGCGTTCTGCGCAGCGCTGGCGCAAGGCGCCAGCCTCGATGCGGACAAGGCTTATCCCCCAGCCGATCCGGACCTGGTGCTACCGACCTATCCGTGGCAGCGCAGCCGGCACTGGCTCGCCCCCACCGCCGAGGGCTATGACCTGGTCAACCGGCGCCGCGAACACCCGCTGCTGGGCTACCGCCTGAAAGACAGCGCCGTGGCCTGGGAAAACCAGGTCGACCCGGTCAAGCTGCCGCTGCTGGCCGACCACGTAGTGGATGGCGATGTCATCTTCCCCGGCGCTGGCTATGCGGAAATGGCGCTGGCCGCCGCGGGCCTGCATTTCGGCACCGAGTCCTCTGCCGTGGAGAACCTGGAGATTCGCTCGCCCGTGGTGTTCCAGCCGCAGCAGGGCAAGCTGTTCCGTTTTACCGTGGATGCACGCACGGGCGGCTTCGTCATCGAGACCCGCCCGCGCATGAGCACCGATCCGTGGACCATCGGCGTGGTTGGGCGGCTGCTGCCCGGCGGCCCTGCCTCGGTACCCAGCGAAGCCCTCGATGCCGGGGAACTGGCGGCGCTTGAGACCGCATATGCGATCAATGGCGATCAGCTTTACAGCAAGGCTGCCGAGATCGGGCTGAACTTCGGCCCTGCATTCAAGTGGGTGAAGTCCGTGCGGATTGCCGGCGATACGGCAATCGCGGAACTAGCGCAGCCTGATGTGCTGCAAGGCGCGCTGTCTGCCTATGCGATGCACCCTGCCGCCATCGACGGCGGATTCCATCCGTTGCTCGCCTTGATGGGCGCGGCGGCGAACGAGGAAGACGTGGCAGCCGACGCCGCCTATGTGCCGGTACAGATGGGCCGTATCGACTACTACGGCGGAGGGGAGCGCGTGCGCCGCGTGGTGGCGCGCATCGAGCGCCGCAGCCCGCATTCGCTGGTGGCGTCCTTTACTTACCTGGATGAGTTCGACCAGATCATCATGCGCGTGGGCGCATGCCGCTTCCGGCGGGTCGACCTGCAAGCGCGGCGCCAGGTGACGCCGAGCCGCTTCGCGTTTGTCGCCGAAGCCAGGCCCTATGCCGCCAACCTCAGCGCGGCCGCCCTGCCCTCGCCTGAGACGCTGATCGCGTCGGCCACCGCCGCGTTGGTGGCGCACGAAGACGCTGCCCACCGCCGCACCCACCTGACCGAGGTCATGCCGCTGCTCGACGTGCTGGCGGCGGCTTATGCCTTGCGCGCGGTCGAGGCGCTGGAAGTGCTGGGGCAACCGCAGCTGCCGGCAAGCGCCAATCCGGCGTTGTTCGAGCGGCTGGTCGGCATGCTGTTGGAAGACGGCGTGCTGGGCATGCGCGACGGTCTACTGGTGCGCGGCGACGAGACGCTGCCTGCCATTGAGGATCTCTGGCGCAGCCTGGTCTCCGCCTCGCCGGGCCATGTCGCTGAACTCACACTGCTGGCGCATTGCGGCGCCGCGCTGCCGGCGTTGCTCGGCGGCAAGCTCAGCCCCCAGGCCGTGCTGCCGAACGGGCGCAGCAGCCTGGTGGACCACCTCTACGAGGCCTCGCCCACCTGGAACCACGTCAACGGGCTGGCCAGCGCCTGCCTGGACAGCGCGGTCGCGGCGTGGAACGAGCAACGCCCCTTGCGCGTGCTCGAAGTGATCGCCCCCGGCACCAACCTGTTCCAGCCGTTTGGCTCGCATCTGCAATCGCGCTGCGACTATGCCATTGCCGGCAGTGCGGAACAGCTTGGCGCGTTCGATGCGACCGAGCATCCGCTGATCCGCACCGTCCAGATCGAATTGGGCGAAGCGCCCACGCTCGCGGCCGAACCCGGGCGCTCCGGCAAATATGACGTCCTGATCATCAACAACCTGCTGCGCGCAAGCGCGCATCCGGAGCGGCTGATCCAGGCCGCTCGCGAATGGATGACGCCCGGCGCGCTGCTGATCGTCGCCGAGAGCCAGCCGAGCCGCTTCACGGACATCGTATTCGGGCTGTCTGCCGAATGGTGGAAGCTGGGCCGCGGGGAACTGCTACCGGCCAATGCCATCGCAGCATTGCTGCAGGAACATGGTTTCGACGTCCCTGCCCGGCACACGGAAGCGGAACTGGAGATCGAAGGCACGCCGGCGTTCCTGGTCGCGCGCCGCGGCATGGATGCCGCCGCCGCAAGCCAGCCGGAAGCACCGGCGGCCAGCTGGCTGCTGGTAAATCCGGCTGCGCACGGCCGGCTGATGGCCGCCGTGGCCGATACGTTGCAGGGACACGCCCCGCATGGCGAGGTCGCCGTGCTCGATTCGGTGCAGGCGCTGCTCGCCCACCCGTCCCTCACTGCCGCGCCCATGTCGTGCCACGTGGTCTTCCTCGCGGCCGACATCGACGGCCTGGACGTGGAGGCCAGCGGCACCGACATGATGCATGCGCAGCAGAGCACCTCGATTGCGCTGGCGCAACTGGTGCGCGGGCTCGCCAACGCGGCTTCGCCGGTGCGCCTGTGGGTAGTGAGCCGTGGTGGTGCGCCGCTGGCAGTTCCCGGCGCGCAGCCATCCGCCTTCAGGCCGGAGCAGGCGACGCTATGGGGGCTTGGCCGCGTCCTGATGAACGAGTACGCCGAGCTGTCCAGCCACCTGATCGATATCGATCCCGCCTGCGAGCGACCGGCGTCCCGGCTGGTTCACGAACTGCTGTCGGACGAACGCGAGGAAGAAGTGCTGCTCACGCGCACGGGTCGTTTCGTGCCGCGCATGCTGCCGGCCTCGACCGTCGAGCTGCGCGAGCAAGGCGCCGGCTCGGACCGGCAAAGTCAGCACAGTGTGCTCGCCTTCGCGTCGCCGGGTTCGCTGCGCCACCTGCAATGGTTCTCCCTGGCCGACCGCGAGCTTGACGCGGACGAGGTGGAGATCGAACCCGCCGCGACCGGCCTCAATTTCCGTGACGTGATGTACGCCATGGGCTTGCTATCCGACGAGGCTGTGGAGAACGGCTTTGCAGGACCGACCATCGGCATGGAGCTCTCGGGCCGCATAACGCGCGTCGGCAAGGATGTGCAGGGCTTCCAGCCGGGCGACGCCGTGCTGGGCTTCGCACCGGCCTGCTTCGCCAGCCGCGTGCGCACGCGCTCTGGCGCCGTGGCGCTCAAACCCGAACGGCTGAGCTTCGAGGAAGCCGCGACGATCCCCACCACGTTCTTCACGGCGTTCTACGCGCTGTGCGAGCTAGCGCGGCTGCGCAAGGGCGAGCGGGTATTGGTACACGGCGCTGCGGGCGGCGTCGGTATTGCGGCCATCCAGTTGGCCCGCCATCTTGGCGCGGAAGTGTTCGCCACCGCGAGCACCAACGAGAAGCGCGAGTTTGTGCGGCTGCTGGGTGCCGACCATGTGTTCGATTCGCGCAGCCTGGCGTTCGCCGACGACATCCTGCATTGCACCGGCGGCCAGGGCGTGGACATTGTGCTCAATTCGCTGGCCGGCGAAGCGATGGTGCGCAGCATCGATGTGCTGCGCCCGTTCGGCCGCTTCCTGGAACTGGGCAAGCGCGACTTCTACGAGAACAGCCGGATCGGCCTGCGCCCCTTCCGTAACAACATCAGCTATTTCGGCATCGATGCGGACCAGCTGATGCATGCGCAGCCGGGGCTGACCGCTCGCATCTTCGCCGAGGTCATGGAGCTGCTGGCCAGCGGCGCGCTCGATCCGCTGCCGTATCGCACGTTCCCCGCGCATCGCGTGGAAGAAGCCTTCCGCTACATGCAGCAGGCACGCCAGATCGGCAAAATCGTGATCACCTTCCCGACCGGCGCCCCGGCACCGCAAATCCCGAAGCCGACGCATTTGGCGCTGGACCCGCGAGCGGCCTACCTGGTGGCGGGCGGCACGGGCGGCCTTGGCTTTGCCACGGCGCGCTGGCTGGTGGCAAAGGGTGCCCGGCACGTGGTGCTGGCGAGCCGCGGCGGCGCCTTGTCCGAAGAGCTCGCCGTGCAGGCACAGCAGTGGCATGAGGAATTGGGCGTCGTCGTCACCGTGAATTCGTGCGACCTGACGGATGGCGCTGCCGTTGCCGCGCTGGTGGAGCAGATCGAACGCAGCGGAACCCCGCTCAAGGGCGTGGTGCATTCGGCCATGACCATCGCCGACGGCCTTATCGCCAATCTCGACGACGAACGCTTCGGCAGCGTGCTGGCACCCAAGGTGGCTGGCGCGTGGAACCTGCATCGCGCCACGCAAGGGCGCGCGCTGGACTTCTTCGTCGTCTACTCGTCGGCTACCACCTTACTCGGCAGCCCCGGCCAGTCGAGCTACGTGGCCGCCAATACCTTCCTGGAATCGCTGGTCTACCTGCGCCGCTCCAACGGACTGCCAGGCTGCTTCATGGCCTGGGGACCGCTGGAGGATGTTGGCTTCCTGGCACGCAATGCGCAAACGCGTGAGGCGCTGCAGGTGCGCATCGGCGGGCGCTCGATCACTTCGGCCGAAGCCATGGCGGCGCTGGAGCAGGCCCTGCTGGCAAACCGTGCCGGCGAAGCCGTGCTCTGGCTCGACTGGCAGGCCGTGGCGCGGGTGATGCCCGCCGCACGCTCGCTGCGCTACGTGGAAATGCAGGGCAGCGAGGGCCAGGACGCGCAGCGCACGGCAGGCGCCAGCCTGGGTGGCGAGGTGCGCGCGCTGCCGCCAGCCCAGGCCCTGCAACTGGTGATCGAGACCATGCAGGCGCAGATCGCGCGCATCCTCCACCTGTCGGCCAAAAAGGTCGATATCGACCGCTCGGTGGTCGATCTGGGCATGGATTCGCTGATGGGGATGGAGCTGGGCATGGCCGTGGAGGAGTCCTTCAAGGTCAAGCTGTCGGTGATGCTGCTGGCGGATGGTGCCACGGTGCGCTCGCTGGCGCAGAAGATCGTCGATTCGATCCGCACGGACAGTGCGGCCGCTGAGGAAGACGCACCGTCCGAGACGCAGCAGCAGATCGAAGCGATGATCGCGCGGCATGCGCTCGACATAAATCCCGAGGACATCCGCGTGCTGGCCGACAAAGTCGAACCCAACGTGTCCGCTACTCCGACGCGTCAATGAACGGCGTTTGGGGCTGGCATGCAAACCAGGGAACGTTGGCCCAGGACTTGGTGCTGGCGGGTCACGGCCTGCACACCGGGCGGCGTGTCCATATACGGATACGGCCGGCCGGTTCGGGCCATGGCATCGTCTTCCGGCGCGTGCTGGACGGCCAAGTCCTGGCTGAGTTGCCCGCATCGCCCGGCCTGCGGCTGGCGCAGCCGCTATGCACCGCGCTGGAGGCCGGCAATGGCCTGCGCGTGCGTACCGTTGAACATCTGCTGGCCGCGTTGCTGGCCTGCGAGATCGATCATGCCATGGTGGAACTCGATGCCGAAGAGGTGCCGATACTCGATGGCAGCGCCTTGCCCTGGGTGGAGGCCATACAAGCGTGCGGCCGCACCGCCCTGTCGGAGCCCAAGCGGTTCCTGCGGGTGCTGCGCCGCTTGGCGGTCGCCGACGACGAGATGCGCCAACTGGTCATCGAGCCGGCCGAGCGCTATGAGCTGCACGTCACCAACGATCTCAAGGGCTTCGGCGTGTTGTCCTGGCAAGGCGAGATCAACCCGGCCAGCTTCCGCAGCGAGATCGCGCCCTCGCGCTCGTACGGCCGCCTGAAATGGGCGATCCCCACGATCGCCTTCGGCTACCTGCGCGGCAGGCCGATCCTGCGCGGCGCGCGGCCATCGTGCACGGCGACCATCGTCGGCGGCTCCGTCATTGGCGGCATGCGCCTGCCCGCGGAGTTCGTGCGCCATCGCGCGCTGGACCTGGTCGGCGACCTGGCGTTGCTGGGTGCGCCTTTGCTGGCACGCGTGACCGCCCTGCGCCCCAGCCATGAAATGAACTATCGCCTGTGTTCGGCACTGCTCGCGCAACCCGATGCGTGGGAATGGGCCGGACCGGCCATCTGATTGAACAAGGATTACGTATGGGATTGGGCGACAACCTGAGGCAACAGCTCGCCGCGAAGGCGCTGCAGCGCCAGCTTGAACGGGTGACCGGGGAGATCGAGGCGGTCCCGGCGGCCATGGCCAAGCCGGCCGCGCCTTCCGAACTGGCCCAGCTATGCCGGTTCGACACGCTGCCCGCCTACCAACAGGTCGCGATCGGGCGCCAGATGAGCGAGCAGCTGCGGATCGAGTCGCCCTTCTTCCGGGTGCACGAAGGCGTGGCCGGCGCCACCACGCAGATTGGCGGTAAAAGCTATATCAACTTTGCCAACTACAACTACCTCGGCCTGGCCGGCGATCCGGCAGTGTCGGCAAGCGCAAAGGCTGCCGTCGACCAGTACGGCACCTCCGCTTCCGCCAGCCGCATGGTCGCCGGCGAGCGCCCGGTGCAGCGCGAACTGGAGCATGCGCTGGCCGGGCTGTATGAAGTGGATGACTGCGTCGCGTTTGTCAGCGGCCACGCCACCAATGTCACGGTCATTGGCTCGCTGTTCGGGCCGTCGGACCTGATTCTCCACGATGCGCTCGCGCACAACAGTATTGTCCAGGGCGCGCAGCTCAGCGGCGCCAAGCGGCTGAGCTTTCCGCATAACGACTGGAAAGCGTTGGATGAACTGCTTACGCGCGTGCGCCGCCAGTACCGGCGCGTACTGATCGCGGTGGAAGGCCTCTACAGCATGGACGGGGACCTGCCGGAGCTGAAGCGCTTTATCGACATCAAGCGCCGGCATGCGGCCTTCCTGATGGTGGATGAAGCGCATTCGCTGGGCGTGCTGGGCGCCAACGGCAAAGGTATTCGCGAGCACTACGGCGTGGCGGGGCGCGACGTGGATATCTGGATGGGCACCTTCAGCAAGACGCTGGCGGGGTGCGGCGGGTTTATCGCGGGCGAACAGGCGTTGACGGATATCCTGCGGCACTTGGCGCCCGGCTTCTTGTATAGCGTGGGCATCGCACCCATGCTGGCGGCGGCATCGCTCACCGCGTTGCAAAGAATGCTAGAAGAGCCGGAACGGGTCGCCACCCTGCGCGAGCGGGGGCAATTGTTCCTGGAGCTTGCACGCAAGGCTGGCCTGAACACCGGGACCAGCGCCGGCTACTCGGTGATCCCTGTCATCACTGGGAGTTCGATGAAGGCGGCGCAATGGGCAAACGCGCTGTTCGACGAAGGCATCAACACCCAGCCGATTTTCTATCCGGCGGTGGAAGAGAAGGCCGCCCGGCTGCGCTTCTTTATCTGTTCCACGCACATGCCGGAGCAGATTCGCACTGCCGTCGACGTTGTTGCCCGCCTGTCGCGCAAATGAACCGGACTGGCGAGCCGCGCAAATCGCTGCTGGCGGCGATGGTGTGCCGCCCGGCCACCGCGCACGACGCGACGGCGCTGGCGCCGCTGGTGCTCGCATCGGGGGGGCTTGAATTTTCCTATCTGCTTGGCGGTACGCGGGAAGAGCGCGAAAGCTTCCTGCGGAAGGTAATCGCAGCGGATAACGGGCGGTTCTCCTGGCGCCGCCATCGCGTGGCGGCGCTCGGGAACGAACCGGTCGCGGTGCTGGGGATCCAGGATGGCCGGACCAACCTGCTCGACGGTCCGCGTGTTGCGCTGGATTTCCTGCGTGTCTTCGGTGCCCGGCGAACCGGCGGCATCATCGGTCGCGGCCTCATCCTGGAACGGGAAATTCCGGCCCCCAAGCGCCGGCAGACGCTCCTCGCGCATTGCGCCACGCGTGCCGACATGCGCGGCCAGGGCATCTTCCAGGCGCTGTTTGCCGAGACGATGCGCGCCGGCTTGCTACCGGCTGGTCCGGGACAAGCGCTCGTCCTCGACGTGCTGGGCAGCAATGCGCGGGCCGCCGCGCTTTACCGCAAACTGGGCTTCGTCGCAATGGATGCGCCGCCGGAGCGGGCCGGCAGGCTGCCGCCGGCGCTGCGGGCCGCCAGGATGCAGTTTCAGCCGTCGCCAACCAAGGCAAACGCCGCATAACGAGTCAGTGGCCAGGGGTCAGGCCGGCAGCACTTGCGCCAGCGCCGCCACGGTCCGCGCCGTAGCCCCCCGATGCAGCACCGAGAATGCCCGCGCATGATCCCGCATGGCCGCCAGGCGCGGCGCATCGCCCAGCACCGCTGCTGCCGAGCGCATCAGCGCATCCGCATCCGCCACGCGCTCGCAGGCGCCCGCGGCAATCGCGTCCTCGGTGGCCTGCGCAAAGTTGAAGGTATGCGGCCCGATCAGCACCGCCGTACCGGCGGCACAGGCTTCGATCAGGTTCTGGCCGCCCAGGGGCAGCAGGCTGCCGCCGATAAAAGCGATATCCGCTGCGGCAAAATACAGCGCCATCTCCCCCATCGAATCACCCAGCAACACATCCGCCGTTACCGGCTCCGGCAGTCCCGATTGCTCCCATGCGGCGGCATCGCCGAGCGCACTACGGCGCTGCACGGAGAAGYCAGCACGCGTCACCAGCCCAGCGACTTCGTCGAACCGCTGCGGATGGCGGGGCACCAGCAGCAAGACCGGGCGCGGCACAGCGCCGTGGACGCCCGCCGCCAGCGCCTGCCAGTGCGCGAACGCCTCGAGCAAGAGCGCCTCCTCGCCTTCGCGGGTGCTGGTGGCAGCGAACACGGCGCGCGCGCCGAATCCCTGGCGCAACACGCGGCCACGGCGCAAGCCATCCTCTGGCGGCCGCATATCGAACTTGAGGTTGCCGGTTACCTGCACCGAAGGCAAACCCAGGGCACGAAAGCGTTCGGCATCCCCCTGGGTCTGCGCCAGCACCGCCGTGAAGTCGCGATACATCGCCGTTGCGGCCCGCCCAAAGCGCGCAGTGCGGCGGAAGCTGCGCGGCGACAGCCTGGCATTGACCAGCAACAGCGGCACGCCCGCCACGCGGGCGCCTCGCACAAGGCTGGGCCACACCTCGGTTTCCATCAGCATGCCCGCCACTGGACGGAAATATCGCAAGAAACGCCGCACCAGCCAGGGCAAGTCATAGGGCAGATAGCATTGCATCACGCGCGGCTGCCCGCCATACAACTGGGCGCCGGTCTGGCGCCCGGTGGGCGTCATATGCGTGAGCAGGATGCGATGGGACGGATAGTGCGCCAGCAGCGCGTCGATCAGCGGCTGCGCGGCGCGGGTCTCGCCCACCGACACCGCGTGGACCCACAGCCAGGGCCCGGCGGCCGGCAGCTTGCCGTAGGCGCCAAGACGCTCGCCCACGTGCTGCACATAGCCGGGCTCCTTGCGCGCGCGCCACACCAGGCGCAGCAGCGCCACTGGCAGCGCCAGCAGCCATAGCAGGTTATACAAGACGCGCAGCATCAGATCCCCTGCCCGCGCACACGCCGCGCGGCGGCGTGGACTTCATCGACCGTCGGCACCACGCCGTCGTCGCCCACATTGGCGATGCAATCGGACCAGTACCCTTCGGTCTTCCAGCGCCAGGTGGCGGTATAGATCTCCACGGTCGGCCGGCACAGCGCCGCGGCGATGTGGACCAGGCCCGTATCGACCCCGATCACCACTTCCGCGCGGTTGATCAGGCCGAATCCCTGCATGACGGAGAAACGTGGCAGCACCTGCGCCTGCGGCACGCCGGCGGCGATCTCTTGCGCCGCGCGGCGCTCCGCTTCGTTGCCCCAGGGCAGCAGCATGGTCTGGCCTTCGTCAGCCAGCCGCCGGCCGAGCTCGTGCCAGCTGGCCAGCGGCCACTTCTTCTTCGCGCCCGCAGTGGCGTGGAAACACACCGCGTAACGCGCCGGCAGGCCGGCCCATAGCGGATCGCCGACATGCAACGTGCGTGCGCCGGAACCGAAAAACCGCGGCGGCTCCGGCGGAGCGAGTCCCGTCAGGGCCGCGCCCAACAGGCGCGAGCGCCGTACCGAATGGGTCTGGCGCGGCACCGTCACCGAATCGGTATAGAAGAGCCGCGCGGCCGGCTCATAGCCGGAGCCCTGGGTGGCATTGGCCAGCCCGATCACCGGCGCACCGGCGCGGCGGCTTGCCACGCGGGCCACCACGGCGGTCTTGAGCAAGCCCTGGGTCTCGATCACGGCGTCGTAGGCATCCTCGCGCAGAGCCCGCCTGAACGCACCGATCTCCCGCCAGGTAGCGGCCTGGTAGAAGCGCTTGCGCCAGCGGCGCAAGGCGAACGGGATCACCCGCCGCACTTCCGGCAGCAAGCGCACGAGATCGACGTAGCCTTCTTCGACCACCCAGTCGATCTCGCAGTCCGGCCAGCGCGCGCGCAGGTCGTGGATCAACGGCATGTTATGCACCACGTCACCCAGCGACGAGACCTTGACCACCAGGATGCGCGGTCGCGCAGGCAGCGCATCCTGCGTCAAGGATTGGCCCGGCATGCCCCATTTTCCCGATTTGCCCTCCTGGGGCCCATTCAACGGCATCCGCTCAGAACGGGAGTTGCGCGTCCGGCTTTTCCGCCAGGATCACGCGTTTGAACTCGGCCTGGATGCGTGCCAGCGCAGCGTCGTTGTCGGCCTCGAAACGCATCACCACCACCGGGGTGGTGTTGGACGGACGYGCCAGGCCRAAGCCATCGGSGTAYTCCACGCGCACGCCGTCGATSGTGATGACYTCGCGCGCRCCRTCGAACTTYGCRTTGGCGCGGATCTTGTCGAGCARCGTGAAGGCTTCGCCCTCGGCGCACTTGAGCTGCAGCTCGGGCGTGCAGTGGGAGTTCGGCAAGGCATTGAGCAATGCGCTCGGGTCGGCGTGCTTCGACAGGATCTCCAGCAGGCGCGCGCCCGTGTACAGGCCATCGTCGAAACCGTACCAGCGATCCTTGAAGAATACGTGGCCACTCATCTCGCCGGCCAGCGGCGCGCCGGTTTCCTTGAGCTTGGCCTTGACCAGCGAATGGCCGGTCTTCCACATCAGCGGCTCGCCGCCGTGCTGGCGGATCCATGGCGCCAGCTTGCCGGTGCACTTGACGTCATAGATGATCTGCTGGCCGGGATTGCGCGACAGGATCTCCTCGGCAAACAGCATCAACTGGCGGTCGGGAAAGATCACCTGTCCGTCCTTGGTCACCACGCCCAGGCGCTGCTGGCGGATGTCGACCTGCTGGCAGCCGCCGGCACCGCTGGCGAACTGGCCGGCCTCGATCCGCTGGCGCAGCGCCTGGATCTGCTCGCCGTAGATCGCCTTGCCGGCCAGCACCATCTTGAAGCCGTTGTAGTCGGGCGGATTGTGGCTGCCCGTCACCATGATGCCGGAAGTGGCTCGGCGCCCCGCCAGGTCGACGTTGGTGCCGAAATAGACCATCGGCGTAGCAACCATGCCAAGATCGATCACATCCATGCCAGCGGCGCGCAGGCCTTCGACCAGCCCGCCCAGCAGGTCCGGGCCCGACAGGCGTCCGTCGCGCCCCACTACCACTGCGCGCTCGCCTTGCTCGGCGGCGGCCGTGCCAAAGGACAGGCCAATCGCGCGCGCCACGTCGCGCGTCAGGGTCTTGCCGACGATGCCGCGGATATCGTAGGCCTTGAAAATGGAAGGATCAATTTGCATGGGTCATCCTGAATATTTGCGGTTGAACCGATCGACTTTGCCGGCCACCCGTTCCGGCCTGAGCCAGCGCGGCGGGCAAATGCGTCAAAGGCCGTATTTTGCCGGATTGCGGAGGGCACGCCAGTTATAATCGTTCGGCTACGCACGAAAGGGTGCGGCCAGCCGGCCTGCATGGCCCCAGGAACACCCGCCGCGCGGGGACCGGCCAGACCTGCCGCAAACTGCGTCAGTTGGCCGTTGGCGGGTTCGCGTCACTCGTCCAGGATTCGGCCCACCGGCACCTCCGGGCCGTGTTTGAGTGCATTTTTCGGATTTTTTGCCCTTTTTTCATCCTGGGCCCCTGATGGAACCTTCTGCCGGAGCGACGGCCCTACCGATCAATCCCAGCTCCATTCCCCTAGCCCCCTTTGCGATTTGCCCAGTGCCTTCGCCCCTGCCCAACCACCACCCGCTCCGCCCGCGCATCGCCTACCTGATCACGAACTCCGAGATCGGCGGGGCGCAGACGCACGTCGCCGATCTGCTTCAGGCGCTGCGCGACAGAACCGAGCCCGTGCTGCTGGCCGGGGGGGATGGCCCCCTGCTGGACATCGCACGGGCCGCCGGCGCCCGCACCGTACGCCTGTCTCTGCTTGACAATGCCCTGTCGCCGTTGCGCGCGCTGGCCACGCTGAGGCAACTGCTGGCGGCGCTGCGTGTCGCGCGGCCCGACCTGATCCACGCCCACAGCGCAAAGGCCGGCGCGCTGGGCCGGGTGGCCGGCTGGCTACTCGGCATCCCGGTGGTCTATACGGTGCACGGCTTCGCCTTCAAGGCCGCGGCCCCGATCCGCCAGCGCCTTGTCTCGCGCGTGATGGAATGGCTGCTGGCACCGCTGACGACCCGCCTGATCTGTGTAGCTCAGGCTGAACGGTCGCTGGCCGCGGCACTGCCAATTCCCGCCGCGCGGATCAGCGTGATCCGCAACGGCATTGCCGACAGCAGCGCGCACGCCACGCCCGGGGCGCCGCTGCGGCGCATCGTCATGGTGGCGCGCCTGGCCGCACCGAAGCGCGCCGACCTGCTGATCCGCGCCTTCGCGCGCGCCGCGCTGCCCGATTGCGAACTGGTGCTGGCCGGCGGAGGCCCCCAAATGGCCGCCTTGCGGACCCTCGCCGACACCATGGCACCAGGGCGCGTACGGTTTGCCGGCCCGGTCGCAGACGTTCCCGCCCTGCTGGCCTCGGCCCAGGCCTTCGCGCTCGCATCGGACCACGAAGGCTTCCCGTTGTCGATCCTGGAGGCCATGCGGGCCGGGCTGCCGGTCATCGCCAGCGACCTGCCGGGCGTCCGCGAGCAGCTCGACGACGGCGCCTGCGGCCTGCTGGTCGCCGGCAACGACGAACATGCGTGGTCAGGCGCGCTGGAACGCCTGGCAGGCGACACCGCCTTGCGCGAGAATCTGGGGCACGCTGCTCGGACCCGATGGGCGAGGGAGTTTGGCCTGGCGCCGATGGCCGAGGCGACCTGGGCGATCTACCTGCAAGCGCTGGCGGGCGGGCTCGCCGCCGCCCGTGCGGCGGCCTGCACTGGAGCAAGCGAACAATGAACAAGATACACATCGTCGGCCGCCCCGCCCAGCTGACCCGCGCCCAAGGCTCGGAAACCATCCGCCGCGCCAGCCGCATGCTGGCCTGGGCGCTGCTCGGCCTGCTCTTGTTCGGCCTCAATATCGTACTGGCCGAATTCGCGCATCACGCCGGACTTGTCACCTACGTCTTCACCCGCACGCTGCTGTGGTCGGCACTACCCTACCTGTTCTCCTTCGTGTTGCTGCACCGCTCGCTGCACCTGCCCGCCATGGAAGGCAACAGCCTCGTCGGACTGGCCGCCACCCTGCCCTTCGCCGCGCTGCTCTTCGCCTTTGCCGCCTTCCACCTCGAATATTCGCGCGGCGCGCTGCTGCTCAGCTACCTCACCACGCTTGGCTGGATCTGGTTCGGCTACCGGCACTTCGTGCGCAATTACGTACCGGTATTTGGCTACACCGATGCCGCCACGCTGACACAACTAGAGAAGATCCTCGCCATGCCAGGCGCGGCGCCCGCCAGCCCCACCCGCTTCCAGGCCATCAGCTCGCTCGAGGAAGCGGTGCATTGCGACGGCCTGATGCTGGACCGCAACGCCACCGCCGATCCCGAGCGCACCCGTGTGCTCGCCCAGTTCAAGCTCAGCCACGTGCGCATGTATTCGGTGGACCGGATCGGCGAGATGCTGACCGGCCGCGTCGGCCTGGCACACATCGACGAAAACTTCCTCGACGACTATGCCGCGCACTATTTCTATAGCTTCGCCAAGCGCCTGATCGATCTCGCCGCGGTGGTTTGCCTGGCGCCGCTCGCGCTGCCGTTGGGCGTGGCGGTGGCCATCGCGATCCGCCTCGAATCGCCCGGGCCCGCGCTGTTCCGCCAGGCGCGGGTGGGACTCTTCGGCAAATCCTTCACCATGTTCAAGTTCCGCAGCATGGGATTCGACGCCGCCGCGCCCGCGCAATTCGCCGCCCGCCGCGACCCGCGCGTCACCCGCGTAGGCCGCGTGATCCGCAAATACCGCCTCGACGAAATCCCTCAGCTATGGAACGTGCTGGCAGGCGATATGAGCCTGATCGGCCCGCGCCCCGAACAGGTACCCATGGTCAAGGAATTCGCCCATACCATCCCCTACTATCCCTACCGCCACCTGGTGCGGCCTGGCTTGTCGGGCTGGGCGCAGGTGCAGCAAGGCTACGTCGGCACGCATGAAGAAACGGTGACCAAGCTCAGTTACGACCTGTATTACGTGAAGCACTGTTCGTTTGCGCTGGACCTGCTGATCGCGGTAAAGACCCTGCGAACATTGTTGACGGGATACGGGGCTCGGTGAACACGCCATCGCTCTCCCAGGGCGCCACGGCCCCCATGCGCATCCTGTTGCTGAGCACCGGCCTGCAGCTTGGCGGCGCGGAGCAGCAAGTATCGGCGCTGGCGCGGCAATTTGTCGCACTGGGGCATGCCGTAGCGGTGGTCAGCCTGACACCGGGATGCGCGGTGGACCTGCCTGCCACGGTCAGACTGCTGGCGCTCGACATGCGCAAGACACCCCTTTCGATGGCTCGGGCATTTTGGCACCTGCGCAGTTTTGTGCGAGAGTGGCGTCCGGAAATCATTCACGCCCATATGGTGCACGCCAACCTGATCGCTCGGGTCCTTGCCGCAGTGTCGCCCTGCCCGCCCGTCATCTGTACCGCGCACAGCGCGCGCGAAGGCGGCAGGATGCGCATGCTCGCCTACCGGCTCACGGACCGCTGGGCGAGCCTCACTACGCATGTCAGCCCGGAAGGCCGTCTAGCGATGGTGAAATCGGGTGCCGTACCCGCCGCACGCATCACCGTGGTGCCGAATGGCATCGATACCACCCAGTTCCGCCCCGACCCGGTGGCGAGGAACATTGCGCGGACGGGACTTGGTTTGGATAACGACATGCGCCTGCTGATCAATGTCGGGCGTCTTGTACCTGAAAAGGCGCAGGGCGTATTGATCGACGCATTTGCCCTTTTCCGGGCCAGCACCGAGGTCAAGGCGCGCCTGCTTATCGTCGGCGAGGGGCCTGAACGCGCCGCCCTGGAGCAACGTATTCGCCAACAGGAGCTAACCGGCAGCGTCATGCTGGCGGGCACCCGCCGCGACGTCCCGGCTTTGCTCAACGCGGCCGACCTGTTCGTACTTTCCTCGGAAATCGAAGGCATGCCACTAGTTGTGGGCGAAGCGCTTGCCTGCGGGTGTCCGGTGGTCGCCACCGACGCCGCCGGCGTCGCGGCATTGCTCGGCGACAGCGGAACGATCGTGCCCAGGGGCGACGCCCCAGCTCTCGCCAGCGCTATCGGCCAAGCGATTGGAACCGGCCGCGGCGCGGCGGCCGAGCAGGCCACACGGCACGATCGCATCGTGTCGCGCTTCAGCCTCGAAGCCGTGGCCCGCCAGTGGCTGGCCTGCTACGCGGGCGTGGCCCGGATGGCCCCCGCGGCCTGTGCGGAGCCCGTCTGATGCAACGCAAGGTTGCCAGTAACCTTGTATGGATGCTGGTCGAACGGGGCCTGCAGGTGGGCGCCGGTATCGGCATCGTGGCCATGCTGGCTCGCGGGCTGGGGCCGGAGGGCTTTGCGCACTTCCAGTATGCGCAGGCCGTGGTCTACATTGCCTCATCGATTGCGCTGATCTGCGGTGGAGAAGTCGTTATCCCGCGTTTGGTGGCCAACCAGGATCCGCTTGCGCAGCATCGGCTGGTGATCCATGCATTCCGGCTGAGGCTGGCGGCCGGTGTACTCGGCTACCTGCTGATGTGCGCTTTCCTGGTCATCACCGGACAGACCGTCGAATTCTGGCTACCGGCGCTGATCATTGGCCTGGCCGTGGTGCTCCGAGAACCCTTCGGCATCGTCACGGCGTGGTTGCAGGCGCGTACGAGGACCCGGCCGAACACGCTATTCAACTTGGTCTCGCTGTCGGTAAAGGCCACTGTTGTGGGCCTGCTGTTTGCTTTAGGCATTAACTATGTGCCCGCCTACGCGCTGGCTTTTTCCCTAGAACCAGTCGTAGTGGCCATATTGCTGACCGCCTATTATTTGGCGCGCGCCCCACGCGCCCGCATCACTTACGACCCTGCCCTGGTCCGGGAGCTATTCAGCAACGGACTGCTGTTCTGGGCCAGCTTCATGCTGATGATGGGCTCACGCCGGATTGACCAGTTGCTGCTCAAGCCACTAGTTCCGCTCGGCGAGCTGGGCGCCTACGCGGCCGCCATGCAGATCCTCGACAACTTTGTCATGGTCGCCACCATCCTCTCGGCTGGCATCGCGCCCATCTACGTCTACGCGCAGCCCACGCTGGCCCAGGCGCGCCGCAACATCCTCAAGATCGCCGGCGGCATGATGGCCGTCGGCGTTGCCGGCGGCGTGCTGATCGCGCTGAGCGCGCACTGGATCATCCATCTGCTCTATGGCGCCGCCTTCGCCTCCGCGGCCAGCCTGCTGCAGCTCTCCGCGCTGGCTTCGACGCTGATCTTTGCCGATGTCGGACTGACCTTGCTGCCGATCTACCTGCGGCGTCCACGCCTGGTCGCGATCAAATGGGGCCTGGTGTTTGCCGTAACGATCGCCATCGACATTGTCGCGATCCCGCGTCTCGGCACGTACGGTGCCATCCTGAGCTACGCTGTCGCCAACCTGCTCTCCGTGCTGTTTGGCATCGTTATCTGGATGCGAAGCGCAAGAGCGCATCCAGCCACGCAAGAGGCGCGCGCATGACGAGCGTGCTGCCCCGTCTCTGCTTTCTCACCGGGACACTGAATGCGATGGCCGGCGCGGAGCGTATGACCGCCACCATCGCCAATGCGCTGGCCGAGCAAGGCTACGCGGTCAGCATCCTGAGCCTTTGGGACCACGCGAGCTGCTTCACCTTGCATCCGGATGTCAGCCATGAGGCCCTGTTTGCGCAACGTCCATCATTCAAACACGCATACGCCGCCACGGTGGCGGGCATACGGCGTCACGTCAGGACACAAAAGATAGATGTGCTCGTGCAGGTCGACACCATGCTCGCCCTCTTTGCCTTGCCGGCGACGCTTGGCCTGGGCGTACGCCACATTGCCTGGGAGCATTGCCACTTTGACGAAGACCTCGGAAAGCCGGCGCGCAGGCTTGCGCGTCGCCTGGCTGCGCGTTATTGCGAGGCCATCGTGGTGCTTACAAAACGGGATCGCGGCCGATGGATCGAAGCCTTGCGCCCCCGCAGCACAGTGGTCTGCATCCCGAACTCCCTGCCCTTTGCGATGCCCGCCCAACCCGTCCCCAGAAACACCAAGATCGTGCTTGCGGTAGGCAGGCTCGTCGTCGCCAAAGGTTTCGACGTTTTGCTACGGGCCTGGTCTGAGGTGACGCCGCTAGCGCCGGACTGGCGGCTGATGATTGTGGGCGAGGGTGAAGAGCGTGCGAGGCTGGAGGACCTGCGAAATCAGCTCGGGCTCGAGGACAGCGTCACACTGCCCGGCGTCTATGTGAATGTAACGACGGCTTACCAGCAAGCCTCGATTTTTTGCCTCAGTTCGCGTTATGAAGGCTTCGGACTAGTACTGATCGAGGCGATGGCATTCGGTTTGCCAATCGTGTCGACAGACTGCGAAACTGGCCCGCGGGAGTTGCTGGAGAACGGCCGGGATGCCGTGGTGGTGCCGGTAGATGAGCCAAGATCACTTTCYCAGGCAATTATGCGGCTGGTCAACGATCGGGACGAAGCGACGGCTCTCGGCAATGCGGCAAGGCAGAAAGCGCAGGCATATTCCCAGGAGCGACTTGCCCAGCGGTGGGGAGCCCTCCTTGGGCACTCCGCGGCACAAAGCAGAAGATAACAAATGGTATGGACGCCGCCTCTCGGACAGGAGGGGAAAACGGACTCCTGCGCCGACGGCATCGATGTGCCACAGTGGAAGCGTTGACCAACCATCTAAAGCGAGGAGTCCGCCATGGATATTACGAGATCGGCGTAGACTTGGCAAAGCGCGTGTTTGCCGTGCATGGAGTGGATGTGCGCGGTAATCCTGTCTTGCGCAAGACGTTGCGACGGGAACAGATGGTGCCGTTCTTTACGCGTCTACAGCCGTGCGTGGTGGCGATGGAAGCATGCGCCAGCGCACACTTTTGGGCGCGCAAGCTGGAATCCCTGGGGCACACGGTGAAGCTAATTGCGCCGCAATTTGTGAAGCCGTATGTCAAGGGCAACAAGCATGACGCTGCCGATGCGGCGGCTATTTGCGAAGCGGCAAGTCGGCCGAGCATGCGGTTCGTAGCGGTCAAGACTCCACGAGCCCAGACGGTCCTGGCACTGCACCGCTTCCGGGACGGGTTCGTCAAGACGCGGACCGTTGCGCAGCTTGCTGGCGGAATTTGGCTTGATTCTCCCGCAAGGGATGCAGGAGGTGAAAGGGATAATCGCCGACGAGAGGAACGAGCTACCGACCCTGATGCGCGCTCTCGCGCAACGACTGCTGTCGCATTTGCTGGAACTAGACCGGCAGGTGCAGGAGCTCGACAATCAGGTGCGGACGTTGTCCAGGCAATCGAGCGTATGCCGCCGACTGGAGAAGGTGCCGGGAATCGGACCGATTACGGCGACGGCACTGGAAGCGACGATAGGCAATAACATCACGACCTTCAAGAATGGTCGACAGTTGGCGGCCTTCCTGGGCTTGGTACCAAAGCAGCATTCCAGTGGTGGCAAGGAACGGCTGCAAGGCATCAGCAAACGAGGTGATGGCTATCTATGCCGATTGCTGGTGCAAGGTGCGCGAACGGTGTTGCATCACACGATGCGCAGGACGGAGCACAGTGGTTGGCTGGCACGGCTGGCGGTCCGACGAAACGCGAATGTCGCCTGTGTGGCCCAAGCCAACAAGACCGCGCGGATCGTCTGGGCGCTGCTGGCACATGGCAGGGAATTCCGCTCTGATTTCCCTGCCGTTACCGGCAGTCAAACCAGAGCGACTTGATCACGACAGGGAAGCAAGGCACATCACCAGGTTGCGCAGGTAAGGAACGAAGGATGGCAAACAGGTAAGACCGGGATGGCATCAACCCGATAAGAGCCATGAGCAACAAGCTCGGCAAACAAATAGGGCTGCCGTCAGCGAATTCCATAGAGGCCAGCGGTGAAAGCCGCAATCAAAGGCCGGATGTAAGTTCGCAATCTTTATTCTGTTTGAATCACACGTTCTCTACTTGGCAAACGGCGGCGTCCATGTAAGGGCTCTTGGACTGAAGTTCCGTTGTAGCAGGATTAAATAAGATGTGATATTTGGCCTTTATTCCGGCTTGATCGGTACCTAGGGTAGGGGTATAAAACGTCCAAAATTACTACGTAGCGCATCAACAAGCCCGCGATGGTGCTGCGCTTACCTCCCCCAACTTCCATGACACATCGGACACCCAATTCGAGAGCGACCTGCCACGATCGCGCCTCTCGCCAATGCAGACTGTCCAAAGCCACCCGCGATCAGACCTATCGCGGCGACGGCCGCCTGCGGTCGCGCGCTCGCGCCCAATATGCCTAGCTTCTAATATTCAAACTAGTGGCGCTCAGCCTCACAAGATCAGACCTGTCACCAAAGAAAATGAATGAAACGTCAGCAGTCAAAAAGATCATCCCGCTCAACATAAAATTCGCGACGGCGCAAGTCGCTACCGAGGAGAGTCTCGTGTCGAAATTCATGACAACAAACAGCGATTAACYGGGGATGCCAAGGACCTGCTGGAAGCCTACGCGACCGGATCTCGGGATGCAGTTCGGAGCTTTAACACCGTTGTAAATAACTTAAAAACATCAGATCGAAAGGCCATCGTCGTCATGTTCGGCGATCACTTACCATTCCTGGGGGATAGGTTTCTCGTTTACACACAGTCCGGACTTATCAAAAGCCCTGACCAAAAGGAATGGTCGCATGCCGAACGAGAAGCCATGCATGCCGTTCCCGTCGTGATGTGGACGAATCTGCCAAGAAAGGTCAGCCTCCCGAAAATCATCAGCCCAATCTTTCTTGGCTCAATCGTGAAGCGAGCCAGCGGGCTTGATGAGAATAAGCTGGACAAACTGCTTAACCGTATTCAAAACATAAATCCAATAATCAGCCAATTTTACAGCAAGACTATTAATGGAACCGTAGCCGAAGGACCACCGCAGACCGGCGAACTGTTCTCGCTATACGAGATGATCGAATACGACCAGCTATTCGGAAGGAAATATGCAACGCAGTTGATCTCCAGGGTGAAGACCACTCAATAGCAACCGAATATTTGACCTTAAAAATTACCCAGGTGGGGGCAAGCGCGGTCCTTGAGGATCCCGCGGGTCTGGCTCACCACCACGCGGATCCTGGCCTGCGTATCCGACACATCAATGAGGAGCGAAAGGCACAGAAATGGACCCGACTGAGGGTTGGGGCGCGGCCTAGTGCAACTGGCGTAAGGCACTTGCCACCGGTCGGCTTCCATGTGGAAGTAGCGGGTCGGAACAGGGAAATGCATAGCTGCGGACAGGTGCTGTCGTCGTGCGACAACGATGCGAGCTTACGCGGGCACATGCCGTCAGCAGCGTACGAGGCGCACTCAAAACTTCAGCACGAAGTGGCCTGCATTACCCGAGCGCTACTTCGCACATAATCATCTGGACAACCGGGACAGATCCGATTAATCTGCAGCAATATGCCACTGACCTAGCGCCCTTTACTCCCTCTGCCAAGAGAAATCACGGCAACAACTGTGATTCGTGGAAATTGCCCGGCACCACCCTCCGCCCAATGGCTATTCCCTCCGGGGCATCCAAGTGGCTACCAAACAAGTCTGATTGCGAACAAGGAATGGAGATGCCGCATATGGCACCAGAAAACAATGCTCCGCATAATTTTCAGTGCAATATTTGCAACGCAAATAATATAGTCCCCCCGGAAAAACTGACGCGTGAAGAACCGACTTGCACCTGCGGCTCTACCGTAAGAATGCGATCAATCATCCATGCGCTAACCATGGAATTATTTGGCAAAAGCCTGAACATCTCCGATATCGATCCACCGCGCCCGGACATCGTTGGCATTGGAATGAGCTGCTGGGATGGCTATGCAATACCCTTGGCGCATCGAGTTGCATATAAAAATACTTATTATCACCAAGAACCGTTTCTTGATATTACAAACATCGACCCCGCCATGGAGGGTTCGCTAGACTTCATTATATCAACCGACGTTTATGAGCACGTTGCACCGCCAGTTTCCATTGCTTTCGAAAATACGCTACGCCTGCTAAAACCAAACGGCGTCTTCATCTTCACTGTGCCGTATTTCCACACCGGAGAGAAACGAGTCCAGACCACTGAACACTTTCCCGATCTGCACAACTATGATCTTCAGGAAAGCGAGAACGGATACCGCCTCGTCAACACCACGCGCAAGGGAGAAACGCAGATATATGAAGACCTCGTATTCCATGGTGGTCCAGGAACAACACTGGAGATGCGGGTCTTTTCTGAATGGTCCGTCTTACGCGAGCTGAAGAGGGCTGGCTTCAATGATCTAACGATATATGGAGCCCCAGAGCCAAAGCATGGGATTCTTTGGCCACTGAAGCACTCCATGCCAATTGCCGCAAGGGTGAAGAGGGATAAGAAATTCTGGCAATTTGGCGCGCAAATCAAGCATCGATAGCCCTGGTCGGCTGCGGGCTGTCTTGCCTCACCAGCCAGGCAAACTCAAAACAGCTTCAAAAACCCAGGGTCAAACCTGATCCTCATTTTTGTCGCTGTTCTGGTGAATTTCCCTAATGATATAGGTGGGCCGCCGCTTTGACTCCATATATATTCGTCCCACATACTCCCCCAACATCCCTATGCCGATAAGCTGGACACTACCAAAAAACAGGACAGCAACCAGTAACGAAGCATAGCCGGGAACATCCACCCCGCGAATCAGTGTCCGAAAGACAATATACGCCGCATACAGGGAAGTGACTAGGGCACCAACACCTCCCACGTAGGTCCAAAGCTTGAGCGGTGCAGCACTGAAACTTGTAATACCCTCGAGCGCAAAATTCCAAAGTTTCCATCCGGAAAACTTGGTGCTTCCCATCACCCTTGGATTGCGAGTGTAGTCGATCGTGGTGGTCCGGAATCCCACCCAGGCAAAGAGTCCCTTCATAAAGCGTTGCTGCTCCGGCAACTTCCGAAGTGCATCAACGGCAATCCGATCCATCAACCGAAAATCCCCCACATTCTCGGGAATCTTGATGTGGGAAAGCTTGTTGTGAGCCTGGTAGAACAGTTCGGCAGTTTTACGCTTGAGGAATGAATCCGAACTCCGGTCCACTCGTCTCGCGAGGACAACTTCGCTCCCACGCTGCCATTCCGCTATCAATGCCGGAATAAGCTCGGGGGGATCCTGCAAATCCGCGTCGATGGGTATCACAGCATGGCCCCGCGCGGCATCAATGCCGGCAGTCAGCGCCGCTTCCTTGCCGAAGTTCCGCGACAGCTCCAGCACTCGGTAACGAGAATCACGCCTTGCCAAGGCAACCAACCGCCTCAGCGTATCGTCCTGGCTACCGTCATCGATGCATACCACCTCGAAGTCGAGTTTCGCAACTTGCGCCAGGACCGGACTCATCTTCTCGTAAAAATTGTCCACGCCCCCGCCCTCGTTATAGAACGGGACAATTATTGAAATCAGCTTTTTTTGATCACCCATAAACTAGAAACGCGCCTTATCGGCACAAAGAATATCTTTCGAATTCGCCGAGGCGAGCAGCTTCCCGGTCGCCCCGTCCATCAGAAGAAAGAGCGTCCGCCCGGAGATCCAACGGCCCGTATCTTTCTGGCCACGTGCGTCCGCTCCGGCATGCCAAAGAGCGGGATCGCCACTCTCGGGAAGGAGCCATATCTGCACCCAGCCAACGCTTGCGGAATCAACCAGCCAGCTCGCCCGAAACGCTACGGGCTCCTTCGACTCACACGAATAGGGCTGCAGCGGCACCAGCTGTATGCTGGCGCCGGGGACGGATCGATCAACAGCTGAAGCAATCAACGCCATGCCAGGTACGCGACCCAAGTGGGGATGCATGCGCTGCTTTGCACTCCACGTGACCAAGACGAACAGGAGGCAAAACGCCCCAAGGATAACGTAACCAAGCCTGCTTTTAGTCATTGCGCACCATGCTGGAAGCGCAGCCAGCCCGGCCAAAGCTGCTGTCGCGCATAATCTCTCGTGTTCGCCAGGGTAGGCCGCACCGTCACCGCGCCCGATTGCACAGCCCAGAGGGTCACATCGGTTATCTGTAACACCGGAACCGCTCCTAATGTCTTGAAGGCGGCGCTGAGTGCCTGGCTCTCTGGCGCTCCCTTGCTGATCACGTACCCAATGCCGGCGTAGTTGATCAGTCGCACCCAAAGCTCACCGCGCGTGTCCTCATTAGCCTTATTCACCGCATCCAGCATTGTCGGGTCGTACCAGATCGGTGAAATTGCCTTCCCGGAAAACGCGGTCATGTAGGGACGACCGGGTTCGGCCAGCAATACGCCGCCACCATTGCCATGGTACCGCAGGTATCTGGCCATTTCCTTCTCCGGTGCGAATTCGACATCGATACGCTTGGCCTGCTGCTTAAAACTGAACAAATCCCAAAACAAGCTATTCTGATAGCGATAAAAAGAATTAGGATAAAATCCCAGGTTGGCAATAATCAGCACCCCGAGAACCAAGACCAGCTCACGCTGCCGCCTCAGGAAGAAATAGCACCCCGCCACCGACAAGGGAATAATCAATGTCAATGCCGGAAACACATACCGGAGATACTGGATACTATAAAGCGTGCCCAGCATGGAAATGCCAATCACCACGATCGCGGGTGCGGCGCGCCTGGTATTGAGCGCCAGAAGGCATCCTCCCAGCAACCCGAGAAATAGAAAGCCAGCGCTCCCGTCATACGATTCCATATAACGATCGGTATCGAAAGTCAGTTGCCAAGGCAGCGACCATGTCAGGCCTGCGTGCCAATGCGCATCATTGAAACGATGGATCGAGTAGTATGGCGACCGGAAGATGTCGTTAAATATAGGAAGTACCGGATTGCCGGTAATGAGAGCAGCATAGAAATAGCTCGACCCCGTGATCAGCAAAACAATCGGAAGGAACTTCACGAAGACCATCAGTTCCCTGCCGATACGGCGCCCCCAAAGAGCCCAGACGGCAACTGGCAAGACCAGCAACACCTGCGTCGCCTTGACTGCCAGCAATCCCGCGCAAATCAGAATCACGGGAGCAAGCGGCAGTGAATTCCCCTTCCTCTTTGTATGGAGAACCACCGAGATCACCGCAGCCGATAGTGCCGTCAGTACGATTTCAACCTGCATGCCTCCCAGCAATGCAAGCACAAGCGGTTGGCTCGCAAAGGCTGCCGCCACCAGCCATCTAAGCGCTCGCGGCAATTCGAGGCTGCGGCAAATATCCCATAGAAAATACGCCCCTAGCGCGTACCAGATACCATTCACTGGACCACGTGCGTCCGACCCCGCCAGGACTCCGACAATCGCCTGGAGCACATCGGGAGTCCAGGGCGTCATCGCCCACACCTGGGACGCCGCATCCAGGCGATAGTATCCGAGCTCGCGCAACTGGAACGGAATTGCCAGATGGCCCGCCAAATCGTCAAACTGTACGGTAGGAACCCACAGCGCCATAGAGCCCAGCAGCAACACAGTGGCACAGAAGAAGGCCGCCCGCGGCTCACTGCGTACCGCCTCCCGCCACCCTGCTACGAGCCGGCGTACCGCCTCGCGGATAACCTGGAACCGGAATACCCAGATACTCCCAAACAGCAATCCGTAGACCAGTTGATCGTGAATCGGATATGGCAGCAGCCATCCGAGTACGCCAGAAATCAGCAGCATGCCGACGACGAGCGCCAGCGCCCAGCGTCGGTAACCCATGCCGGAAACAAAGGGCATACCAATCCCGACAGCGGCACCGGCAAAAATGATGGCGGCAGCCACGGGGGCTGTTCCCGCATGGCGCCATAGCAGGACTGCCCCAAGGATAGCCAGCGTCGTACTTGCCGACCAGCGAACAACGAAGACGCCGACCAATGCCACCGCGGCTAGAATGGCGGCAATAAGCGCCAGCTCCGAAACACGCTCTCCCGGAACCGTCTCCCAAATTCTGGTCGCGAACAAGCCGCCACCAACCGATACGCAACCAATAAAAAGCAGCGCGCGGGCGGCCCATGTGAATGCGCACCCAAATCTATTTGTCAGCACAAAAAAAGCCCATATTATTCAGTTTCAGAGTGTGGCATGTTKACTGACATTCTTTATCGCCATCGGCACTCCCTATTAGTGAGCTTGCTGGTCGATATCACGCAAAAAGGCACGCATTTCCGTCTCGAACGCACCCCATGTCAGCCAGCCGCGACGCTCATAAAGGAGCGCACCTTCATGTGGACGCCGCCAAATTCGCGTTTCGTCTGCCCTTTGCAAACTATAGGCACCGCCGACCATGAGTTTCGGCAAAACGAAAGGTAGCAAGCCCACCCAGGTCTTCCATTGCGAAGGATAAAAGGTGGCACAAAACCCCACGTATCGAAATCGCTCACGCCATGGAATGTGCAAGTACACGCCGGAAAACAAATGGCGTCAATGCCCGGGTGTGCCTGGCAGAAGTCCACGCACGCATCCCAGGCCCGACGCAGATGGCGATACAAGCCGCCGTCCGGCAGGCGCTGTGCTGCGCCCACGAAATGCAGGTCGCGCGCCGACACGCCCAGCGCGGCCAGCACGCGCCGGCTTTCCGCCGAGCGCCGAGACGAGACCGCCTCGCTAGCGCCGCCATCCGTTAGATACACGACTCTCGCCCGGCCTCCGCCCGCCACAACCCGGCGGATCAACTCAAAGCAGCCAAACTCGTCATCGGGATGCGCAAGCAGAAACAGCATCTCTTTGCRACTAGATGTGTCAATAGGCATCGAAATCCAGGAAGTTTAGGCTGATCTCTTCCGTCGGTACGCTGGCATGCTCGTCGTCAAGAGATCGATAGATCAAATTGAGCGGTGACGGTCGCAGGGCATCCGGCACGCTGATCGACAGGCCTCGCCGAAACGTACCCGCTGGCAGCAAGCCCAGGAAAAGACGCGGCAACGGTGGCACCGCTTCAAGCTTCGACGACGTTGGCTGTTGAGATACCGGCACTTCTCCGCAGACTACGATCCCTGGATAACCGGTGCGAGCGTGGGCAGCGAAAACGCCCTCCTCCACGCGAGCAATCCGTATCTGATTACGCGGGCTGGCGGCACGCCACGCGAGCCGCGTCCCAGTCCAGTCGCCCCGAATCGAGGCCTGCTGGCACGCCGCAGGCCAGTCTACCTTCGCAAGCCGGCCCATTGAGATCTTGGCCTCCAACGGGCTCACCAGTTGGAATCCCAGCTTGCGCGTGAACCCCGGCGTGCTGTTCGCATTGGCGACGCCGTAGACGAAACTGAAACCCTTCTCAGCACCCAGTGCATACGTACGGCGAGCCAATTCCGTGAATAGACCGCGCCCCTGGAATTCCGGGTGCGTCGCGGTATTCAGGGACAGCATTGCCCGACGTCGTTGGCCGAAGAGAAACATGTCCGCCGGAACGCAGACATAGTGACCGGCCAGCCGCTCCCCGACGAAGGCGTCATAGCCAATGACCGGACCGGACGGATTCTCACGGTACAGCCAGCGAAGATACCCCTCCCGCAGGTGATCGGCCCCGGGAAAACACACGCGAAAGAGCTCGGAATATTGGGCTAGCGCGGCATCATCCGTCCGCGTCGGGGCAAACTCAAACATGCTCAACCTGCATCGTTATGCTCTGTGATTAAACTCTTCCGCGCTGCGAAGAGCCGGTGGACCGGACGAATAGGCACACTTGCGATATCACTTCCGATGAACGCCAGCAACAATTGCAAACCCGTCAGGAACGATAGCGCCGCTACCATTACGGTCCCTACCGGCGTGCTGATATCGAGCCTGCTGGAGTCGTACCAATGGTAGCCGCCAAAAATAATGCCAAAAGACATCACCAGAAGACCGACCACCAATTCAATGCTGGCCAATGAAACATCGCGAAGAAAATAATTATAGAAAATTCTCTTCCCAAAGTTCCTGATGTGCTTCGTAAGAAACTCGCCCATGATCTTCGAAATCTTCAGATTGCTGACCTCCTCACCGTAGACTGCATCCATTGGGATATCGACAACCACGGCCCGGAACGTACCCAGACGAAACAGCATGTCGGTTTCAAAGAAATAGCGTTCGCTTATGCGCTCCAATGGGAGCCTGCGAACCACATCGGCGTGAATTGCCGTATAACCGTTGGTCGGGTCGAAAATATCCCAATAGCCGGTAGAGAGCTTCGACATCAAGGAAAGCACTGCATTCCCGAAGATACGTACGGCCGGCATGCGCCCAATATTCCCGAGATCGTAGAAGCGATTCCCCTTGGTGTAGTCCGCGTCACCCGAAATAATCGGCATGACGAACTCCGGGATCAAGGAAGGATCCATCTGCCCGTCACCGTCGACCTTGACAATCACGGTGGCTCCGTCCTCGACAGCTGCGCGGTAGCCAGTCATTACTGCCCCGCCAACCCCTTTGTTCCTCTCGTGGCGGATCACGCTTACGCGCGGATCGGTGCATTGCTGCTCCACAAGCGCGCCGCTACCCTCGGGACATGCGTCGTCTATGACGTAGATTCGCCAAACCAGTCCGCAGATCTCATCAATCACTGACAGAATATGATTGACAACTTTGTAGCTGGGGATGATCACCGCGACGCGCTGCTCACCTACATTCCACCTTTCAGCGTACGGCTTCATTACCAATACTCTCTTCCCAGTATATTGTTCAACGATATATCCAATATTTCGAAACCGTAAAGCCAAGCAAGGCCAGAACGGCATCTGCCACCGGCTTGACTAGCCACGTGAAATGCAGTCCCTTCGCATGATCCATGTAACCGATGACGATAGTGCTCGCAACGGTCATGACACCCCAGGACAAAGAAAACCTGAGCAGATGCCGCAAGCTCAAGCCGCCATCCAGCGCCAGCGAGAACGTCGCTTTTCCATTCAACCAGAAGCCCACCAGGGCGCCGATAATTCTGCCCGTAATATTGGCAGGAACAACCCCGATGCCTAGAGCGGACAAGAGCACGAAGCACCCCCAATCGACCCCAAGTTGAAGTACTCCCACGATTCCGTAGGAAACACCTTCCCTGAGAATTCCCATATTCTACCTATATCGTCGATAGCAAACCGCATTGCCATCACCCAAAGCAATAAAGCTGCCACATATGCAATGACGCACCCCCGAGCAGCCTCGGCTTACTGGCAGCCCGGCCGGCGCGCGCCTACGCAGGAATCTAATCTGTTCTCTTCTGCTGCCTGCGCGAAAGAAGTCGGCGCCCCTTCCTCAGAAAACGAGCCGCATTATGCATAATGGCCAGATGCACAGCAGTCACCAGCAGGAAAGCCAGGAATATCCAGTATTCCGGCACCCCCCTTTTCCACGCTAACACCCCGATCGCGCCAAAAAGCGCATTGCTCACAAGAATGATCCACACGACTTTGTCGGTAGGGATATCGATTCTTGCCAGCACATGATGGAGGTGTGTGCGATCCGCGGACAGCGGGTTCCGGCCCGCCATGGCGCGCCTGGCAGTCACAGCGGTGAGGTCCATCAATAGCACACCGGTTATCCACAACATGACAGCAGGAGGAACATGCTTTCCCGCGTTATACGATGGTTGCGATAGCTCAACCGCAAACCACACCACCGCGAAGCCGAGCATCAGACTACCCGCATCGCCTAGAAAGACACGCTTCTTCCCCCTAAGCGGATTGGGAATATTGAAAATCAAGAATCCTACCAACGCGCCAAACAGGATCACGCAATATCGCTGGGCGGTGAAATTGCCTACCTCGCCAGCAAGATAGGAGAACCAGCCAAAAACCGTGAGCGCCAGGCCGCCTGCCAGACCGTCCAGGCCGTCCATCATATTCATCGCGTTGATCACCGCGACCACCGCAAACAGCGTCAGTGGTATCCCCCAGTTCGTCAGTTCAATTTCGCGTTTGCCGAACAGATCGCCGAGTGACATGAGGAATACCCCTCCCCAGGAGGTCATCAGGATCGCTGCAAACAGCTGAGCGCACAATTTCGCCAACGGCGTCATGCCGCGCAAGTCATCAATCACACCGACCGCCGCCAGCAAGGTCACTCCCGCCAACAGGGCAACGTGATAGTCCGAAACCCTGACGAACGCGGCAGACCCCGCCCACACGGCTAACGTGATGGCAATTCCGCCAACCAGCGGCACTTCCCCGCTATGGCGCTTGCGCCCACCCGGCTTGTCGAGCAATTCACCGCGCAACGCCAGCGGCCGCAGCATTAGCACGGCGGCCACGGCACTCAGAGCCACAAAGAGAGGAACCCAAAAGAAATCGTACATGTTGATCTAGTCCGAACCGGAACCCTGCGCAATATATCGCCAGTAGGCCGAAGACGTCATCAAACGCCAGAGACTCGCTAGATGCCACCGGAAATGAAGACTGCTGACTGTAGTTTGGCGCCTGGCATCATGAACAACGGAAGCCCCCTGCACCCAACTCACACTTTTTCCCGCCAGATGAAGGCGCAGGCAAACATCGACGTCCTCACAGTACAAATGGTATCTCTCGTCGAAGCCATCGATCGCGGCGAAGGACGCCCGGTCAAACACCAGGCACATCCCTGCCAGCCAATCGACGGGCTGGACGGGTAAATTCGCATCATAGTCGGCCTGTCTCCTTCCCAGGAGCACACGCGATGCYAGGCGCAGGACCGATGGGTTCCGGCGCGCGCTATCCTCTATGCCACCGCCGGGCGCGAGGACCTTCGGGCCAGCGACGCCCGGATGCAGCCTCACCTGTTCCGCAAGGATTGCCAGGGGATTACCGGTCGTCATCCTGAGATCCGGATTCAGGACAGCGAAGAACTCCCCGGTGCTTAGCGCGAACGCGGCGTTATGATTTGCGCCAAATCCGCGCGGCTCGCTGTTCTTTATCAGCCGATAGGGAACACCCGAGCTACGCGCTATCGACTCCAGACGGCCAGGTATATTCTCGGTCAGGATCAATTCGAGCGATATCGACGATGCAAATCCGGCAAGATCGTCGAGCAATGGCGCAATCAAGTCATCGTGTCCGTGGCTGACGATCGACACGGACATCCGGATCGGCCCGTTCACAGAACGCCTCCATCAATCAGCAGCCTGCCCACGGGACTTTGCTGGAATCGCCTGAACCAGGTCTGCTCTCCCCGGAAAGCCATTGCCGCGCCGGGCGAATCCCTGAAGTCCAGCGCAACTGCCGCCGCCTTCGCCATCTCGTCCGCCGTGTTCGCGAGAAATACGCCGCGCTCTCCCTCTCGTTGGCGCATCTCCCCAAACCGAGTCGAGATAACTGGTATGCCGAGCGCACGATACTCGTAATACTTGATGGGATCGACAGAGTCCGTCAATTCACTCCGCTTGAACGGTATCAGGCCGACGTCAAACTCCGTGACCGCGTCCATCGCCTTCTCATGCGTGCACGGCGGCAGCATTTCCACGTTGCCCGGCAGGCCTGCTGGCACAGGGACAAAGACCGGGCCGATCACGCGAACCGTGGCTTGCGGCTGCGCCCGCGCGAGCGCCGCTACCGCATCCCAGTCAAACCACCGCCCGATAGTGCCGATATAGCCAAACACGCGGCGTGAACCGTGCTGGGACAAAGGCGCACGGGGCGCCGGCAGGACGGCCGGATCACAGGCATTGCGAACCAGGCTCACATCATTACGGATCAGGCGCCACTGGTCCAGCAGGCAGGTCGAAGAGGCAAGCACCATCTGAGCCTTCGCCACCACGGCTGCTTCTCGCCGCGACATGACGAAGCGAGACACCCCACTATAGAACGCGGAGAAATGGTCCATCGAATCATAGACGGAGCCCTTGAACCACCGCTTTGACAGCAGCAGCAAAGCGAGGAGCGACGGCTTGCCAATAGCGAGGAAGGTATCTCCTTCTTTAGCGAACGATTCGATGGCATGGAGCGCATTACGCCACAGCGTTACGTTGGCCCAAGCCAACAGCGGCAGCGGCTCCACCGGCAATGCCCTTGGCCTCACTAGCTTAAGCCACGCCGGGGGCTCGCCCTGTTGCGCGATGCTCTTGCCCTCATGCGACCCCAAGCGTAGCCGCCGGAAGTCGCCTATGTTGGGCAAGCGGGTGGGATAAGGCTCCACCCAGACCACGTCTCCCCCGCTTTGCGCATGAAACCATTCGACGAATTTATGCGGCCTCTGCGAAAAGGAAGACCATGGAACCGGCGACAGGTAAACCAATCGGATCATGCAAAATACTCGCGCAGAACCTTCACGATGCGTTCCGATGCGTGTCCATCCCCGTATGGCGAAACGCCTCGGGCCATGCTGCGATAGGCCTCGGGATCATCCAGGAGCCGCTGCGCTTCGGACACGATGCGTTCGTAGTCCGGGCCCACGAGCTTGACCACGCCGGCGTCCACCGCTTCCGGCCGCTCCGTCTCACGACGCAGCACCAGCACGGGCTTGCCCAGCGCCGGCGCCTCTTCCTGTACACCGCCCGAATCGCTGAGGATCAGGTACGCGCGCTTCATGGCCGCAACGAATGGCAGGTAGTCGAGCGGCTCCGTCAAGGTTACGCGCGGTAAGGTCCCTAGCATGCGATGCGCGATGTCGCGCACGTTGGGGTTGGGATGTACGGGATAAAGAACCTCGATGTCCTCGTTCGTCTCCACCAAGTGCCTGATAGCCCGGCAGATCTCCTCAAACGGCTTGCCAAAGTTCTCCCTACGATGCGAGGTGACCAGCACCAGGCGCTTGCCCGCTTGCACTGCCGGCATCAGATGGTCGCAGCGCTCGACCACATCGAGCAGTGCGTCGATCACCGTATTGCCCGTCTGCGAGATTTCGCTATCGGCAATGCCTTCGCGCAGCAGATTCTCACGGGATGAGGCGGTGGGCGCGAAGTGCCAGCGTGCAATGCGCCCTGCGATCACGCGATTCATCTCTTCCGGAAAGGGATTTTGCATGTCCCAGGTCCGCAGGCCAGCTTCGACGTGCCCAAAGGGAATGCGACGGTAAAAGCAGGCCAGGGCCACCGTCATCACGGTAGTGGTATCTCCCTGGGCTACCACGGCGTCAGGCCGCTCCGCGTCAAGGACCTGGTCCACCTCGACGAGGAGACGCGACGTCAATTCCACCAGCGACTGATTCGGCCGCATGATATTCAGATCAATATCAGGCTCGATGCCAAACAAGCCGAGTACTTGATCCAGCATCTGGCGATGTTGCGCGGTGGCGAGTACCCTGCAATCCGCCCAAGGCTCGCCCTTCAGCGCGTTGATCAGGGGCGCCATCTTGATCGCCTCCGGGCGCGTTCCCACGACGCATATAATCTTCCTTTTCATCTTCAGAGCAACCTTCTATTAATGCGAAATTGATTGGTCAGAGATCCATAAAATGGAAATCCATAGACAAAACACCCTTGCCTGCGGGAACGCATACCGCGCGAAATGCCTGATTCGCTCGAAACAATGGCACCCTCTCCCCATTCACACTTGCCCGCCACCACGGGTGATAAACATCCGATAAAACAAACCAAGCTGGAGCATCTGCCACATACTCAACTTCCAGCCTGTTGTTTCGATACTCTCGCAAGGTATAGCTTAGCGACCCCTTGCAGGACTTCATGGCCTGGATCTGCGCCTCTGTCAGCGCCCCGTCATCCGTAATCTCAACGCTCCGCTCTGGCTGGAAATCCTTCATGCCTTCGCCAGGCGCCACCACCACGAATTGCTTGGGATTCAACACACGAGGCAGCGGTTCCTTTACTTCCCAGATCTGCGTATTATCGAACTCAGCCACCGGTCCGCGCAGTGCCTTCAAATACTCCGGGTCAAGCTGATCCAATGACGCGCTACTGACGACATATTTGACGCCTAGCGCCCGGAACCTCGGCGAGCCATAACTGGAAGCCACACCCTCGATCCGTTGACTCGCCGACGATTCGGGCGCCCCGTAAAACCGCTTATAGGCGGCCTCGACCAGCGGATTGTAGCCCAACGTGGACTGGAACCGCTCGATCGACGGGACGTTGCGCCACATTCGCCAGGCATCGATCTGTTCGATACGCGAGTCGATCCCACCTTGATTGGCTACGCGCGGCTTTAACCATTCCGTCACTGGATTATCGCCAGGTTTCGGGAAAAAGTTGGAGACATAACCTTTCCCCACCGCATTGAACGGCTTCCCCACACCCGCGAACGCCAAATCCGCCGCCACGGCAAGCACAAGAATTGTGGTTAATATGCGTGTTTTCCTAAATATTACCCAGAGCAATATATAGACCAGACATGGCAGCAGGAAGCGCCCAGCCACATTATAAAATGGCACGCTACCAGCATAAAGAAACCACGCCATCCACAAGACCACCGCAACTCCCGCGATAATCAGGCCGGCAAGCCGCACGGGTTGTCGCGCGACGTAAAGGCGCAAGCGGGAAATCGAATCGTCGTCAAGATTCAACAACAAAAATGCAAATATCGCATTTACCAGAAACATTGCGTCATTGGGGCGACGAAAGAGCTTGACGCCAGGAATCAATTCATAGTAGGCGCGATAAACATGCCAGTTCGGCCCAAGAGCATATGTTATAAAGAAAACCAGCCCAAGCAAAAATGCCGCTTTCTCGCGGCGTTGAAATTCGTCTTTCGGCTTTGAAAGTATTGATGCACCTACGAGAACCAGTGGAACCAGGCCTATATAGAAATAGTTGGACGTGAGCTCTCCCAACCAGGGCTTACCCATCGTGGATCCAGAATAGGCGGAAAGAAGAAACGTGAAGAACGCTAGGAATTCCGCTCCGCCAGGATTCGCAGCCAGATAATCATAGAAAATTTCGGGCCTATTCGAAATGCCGAGAAACACCTTTACCGCATAGAGAAACGGGAACGACAGCGACAGCGCCACCAGCATCGCAAGGACCAGCGCGGTCCACCGCCGTGCGTTCCCCAGCGAGCGCCAGTTCGTGAGCAGGTACAGCACTAGGAATAACGTAGCCAGATAGGTCACTTGCGTGCCATGCAGCAGCAATAGCCCACCCGCGATCCCTGCCATCAAACCCGCCTTCCAAGCTCCCGACCGTATGACACGGCTAAGATATAGAAAGCAAAAGGGCAGGATTGCATAGCCGACAATCATCGGCGTGTGCTGCAGACGGGCAATGGCCACCCCGCCAAACATGTAGACCAGCGCCGCGATGACGGCGATTGCGACGGGCGTACCGCGGTCCCGTGCGCACAGCACGATCCCTACGCCGCCAAGCAGCACGTGCAAGAGTACGGCGATACTGAACGCGAGGAGGTAGTGCGGAGCCAACACCACCATGATCAGATTCATCAGCGGCGAAAATACCATGCCCTGCGGGTCGGCCACATTCGCAAAACCAGCGAAGAGGTACGGGTTCCATAGCGGCAACTCGCCATCAATATACGAGCGCGCATTGAACAGCATTTGCGGATAGAACTCGTCCATCGCATCAAATGGGATATAGATCCCACCCGACAGCCAGCGCCAGGAAAGCAGGCACCAGATCAATGCGACCGCCACCAGCGCTCCGCGATAGGAAACCTTGTTCTGGTGACATTCACCGCCATATGCGTACGAGCTTATCTTGCCATCACTCAAGCTCTCCACCGTCCCCTCCGCTGCATAACTCACCACTCCCGGCGGCCAGATAGCCTGGTGCCTCAGCCCAGTGCACCCCCTCGGCCACACTCGCGTGAAGGACGAGCGCGTCTCTTGCCACCAAAATCAACGACTTCTGGACATCGGTAGCCTCGCTCACTGCCGCCACCAATCCACCTGTCAGGCATCCGGCTTGGGATACGAAAGGGATGCAGCCAATCGATCCCGCCTTCCTAAATGCCGGTAGTGCGCCGGATTACTGTCTGTAGCGATGGGGCACCCATGGCCCCCACTTCGCCTCATAGATGGCCCGATTCTTCTCCATTAGCGCCTTGCGCCGTTCATCCCCCAGCTTGTTGAAAGATGCCGACAAATGGTGATGCACAAAAACGTCCTCCGCGCATACGCATCGCAAGTTTTCCTGCTGCAACCGGCGACAATAGTCGTCATCCTCGAAAAAGCCCAGGCCAAACGCTTCATCCAGGCCGCCGACCTTCTCATAGACCGTTCGCGGGATCATCACGCAGAAGAAGGCAGCTGTATGAATATCAAATGTGCGCCCCATCTGCGCCACCGTGTATTTGCGCGCCAGTGCCGGCATCTCCTCCGTACTGTCGTACGTAATCGAGATCTTTGCTTCGTTGCCAATATTATTGGTCACTGGCCCGATCAATCCGATCGATTCGTCCGCACGAAGGTGCCGCACCAGACCAGAGGCCCAGCCCGGCGTCACGACAGTGTCGTTATTCAAGATAACCAGATACTCGCCGGAAGCCGCCGCCAGACCCAGATTATTTCCGGCCGCAAAGCCCGTGTTCTCGTCGCTCAGCAATAGCTTGACGTCGCTGCGTCCATTGGCATAGGCGCGAAGATAGTCGGGGCTGCCATCCGACGACGCATTGTCAACGATGACGATTTCATGACGTACGTCTGCCGTGCACGCGTCGATACTGGCCAGGCATTTCTTGGTCAGGTCAAGATTGTTATAGGTCAGCACCACAATGCTTACCAACGGCCGGACCGCGTTCGCCAGCGCATCCTCCAACTCCTCGGCTCGATGCTTCCAGGTCTGTTGCGAGGCAAACGCGATTCGCCTGCGCACGATATCGCTCTCCCGGCTTTCCGACAGGGCCTGGTGGCATTCGGCAACAAAGGCTTCGTGCCCCTCGGCGGTATAGACCAGTTCGCCGAACTGCTTCATTTCCGGCAAGCTCACAGATACGACGGGCTTACCGGAGCAGAGGTACTCGTAGACCTTTACCGGATTTGTCGCCAGCGTAAGATCGATTACGCGGAACGGCAGTACGCAAATATCGAATGCATATAGATAGTGCGGCAGTTCCGCATAGGGAATCTCGCCAAAGAATTCGATGTTGGGGAGGTCGGCCAGTTGTGTACTTGCGTTGCAGGTGTCCGCACCGATCATCATCACTAGATGATCGGGAAATGCAAGCGCGACCTTACGCACCAGTTCCACATCGAACCATTCCGCGATAGCCCCGTAGTAGCCAATAATGCGCCGCTTCTTCGGGTCCTGGAAAACTCGCTCTGGCTGCGTACTGAAATGCTTGAAGTCGCAAGCATTGCGAACCGTGAAGACGTTGGCATTCTTGCCCTCGCATGCATTCCGAAGCCAGTCGGAGGTGACGACCAGGACATCGCTTTCCGCCATCAAGCTCTTTTCGGCAACAATCATTTCCACCGATACGTTGCCAAACCCCTCGTGGTGGTCCATGCAGTCATAGACCATCCGGCTCCTTGGGACGCTGTGCGCAAAGCCCAGCCAGAATGGATGCTGGACGACTGAAATATAGGCTTCCGCACCCGCCCAGCGGACAAAGGCCGCCAACCCACTTCGGATTTGCTCGTGAATCAGTTCAGGCGCCAGTTCATTGTAGATAGGGGGTGCGCCCAGAGCATGGAAGCGGACTTGATAGACGCCGGGCTGCCCGCCAATCGACTCGATGCTAAAACCAGGTTCCGGCCGGTCGAGCAATTGGGCACTGACATAGAAGACGCGATGGCCGCGTGCTGCGAAGCCCAATGCCAGTTGCTGGGGCCGCTGGAAACGGAAGTGCCAATCGATCACGCCCCAGAAAATGACGTCCTCGCCCTCTCCATGGGGTTCGGCCGGCGGCAATACGATGTCAGCCTTGACGATCGGCGACGCGTGAAGATTCGAACCGACCTTGCGCCGCACCGTGGCGATGACCGCATCAGCGCCCTCGCGCCGATAGAACTCGAGCAGCTTGCGCGACGTCTTAACGATGCCACCCTGCCGCGCGATGAACCGCTTCAGGCGGCCCAACGAACGCCGCGTCTTTACAAACGGGCTCCAGATCATGCGTAGCGGTGCAGTCACCCGCCACGACAAGGAACCGTAAACAAGTGCAAGGTCCTTGTCGCGTTGCTCAAGCACAGTCACAGCATCATTGCACCGACTCTCGGCCGCCGCACTGCGGCGCTCAGCCGACGCACTTTGCCGTAGAGCCTCCTCGCTCCGGAACTCTGCCAGCGCACGCGCACGCTCTGCATGGTCGAGTTGCTCCGAAAAAAGCTTGCGCTCAGCGGTTGCCTTTTTCAGTTGCGCATTAGCCGCCTGAAAGCGCTGGAAATGGCCAGCCGCAATGACTTCTACCTGCCCCAGGGTCAATCCTTGCGCAAGGATCGCGTCTGGCCGCCCGTAGATCAGCAACATCTGTTCGCCCGGCCAGTAGCATGGATGATGCTGTCTCGTATCCATCAATTCAGCATGGACCAGCGCCATGCCGTTGCGCAACTGCACGGGTGTATTACCGAAATCGAACGTGAACTCGTGCTCGGGTATGCGTTCGAACTCGCGGTAAGGAACCAGCACCACCAACCATTGGCCGATGTATGGATCCAGCTTTTCCAGCACATCGAAAGGCTGGTCGAAATGTTCGAGCGTATTTGAACTGAATATGACGTCAAACGGCTTCGCAGCAATGACGCCTTGCTCGAGCAGGTTGACGGCGCGAAACGGCAGCCCTGGATAATTCTGGGTTGCTTTATGTATTGCAGCGTCCGAAAAGTCGATTCCGACCACTTCGGCAGGCGCCAGTGCATCCGTGAGCACCCTTGTCCCGTCGCCCTCGGCACAACCCCAGTCGCATACGGTCAGCGCGCCTGTGCGAATCGCGTCGCCTAGCCAATCCGGAAGATGCCTCATTGCGAGTTGGCAGAAATATTGCGTCTGCTCGCGACCAGAGGCTTCTGACCAATCCTGTTCGAAGCGATTMTCCCAGTAGCTCTTGCTGTTGATATTAGAGTCCATCACAGAGGTGCAACCTTTTGCGAGATAATAGAAACCGCCTGGTCGATGCTAGGCACAAACATACCGTGTACGGTTCCGGGCCAGATTGAAGAAAAATATAGACCGCCTTCGATATATTCGAGATACCGCACCGTTGCGCCCGACCGGTCCTCCACAGCGAGGGCCATCATGTAGTTGCCAGGCGCCAACTGATTGGTCATGCGAAACTCGACAAGCACGTCACCGCCGGCGTCGCGCTGAAACCGGTAGCCACTATCCCAAGTGGTCGAAACGATCAGGTCCGATCCAGCAATATTCTTGATCGACAGAGCAATGCCAAGAGACGACACATCCGAAGAATCCGGCAGGCCGCACTTGATCCTGACGACGAAACTCGCCTCGCCTTTGATGACGGAGACTGGCTCCATATTGCTGGCATCAAGGAGGTCAATCTCCTCGATGCAGCCCATCGCTTCTCCCCAGTGACTGATCGCGCGCCGATGGTGCTCTGGCTTTTGCAAGTCGCCCGCTTCCGCTGTGGCGAGGCAACCTTCCTCGTCGTCATCGAACAGGAATTTCATATATCGAGCGGTCACGCTCAATACATCCCCTTCCAGGCGCATGACGCCCTTGTCCAGCCAGATCGCTCTGTCGCACAAAGTACGCACAGCGCCAACATCGTGGCTCACAAAGAGGATAGTGGCACCCCCATCCTTAAGTGCCTTGATGCGGTCCAGGCATTTCGACTGGAAACGAGCATCCCCCACCGCCAGCGCTTCATCCACGACAAGTAGCTTTGGGTCCACATGTACGGCCACGGAGAAAGCCAGCCGCACGAACATGCCGCTCGAATAGGTCTTGACCGGCTGATCGATAAAATCACCAATCTCAGCGAACGCTTCGATCTGAGGAAAGACCGCATCGATCTCCGCTCTCGTGAGGCCAAGGATGGCAGCATTCAGATAGACATTCTCTCGCCCACTGAACTCCATATTGAAGCCTGCGCCGCTCGCGATAGAGTGGCGCCTGAGCAAAGCCGGTCAGGCTTGCGATACGGCCGCGCACCGCTTGCAGCAGACGATCACGCGGCTTGTCGTAAATGCGAAAGCACTTCCCCAGATGCGCGGCGCGAATCACAACATCAGAGGACATCGGCAAACCCCCTGCGCAAATGCTGGAAGAGCGTGAAACCACACCACGCCACAACGACTGCGCCCAATGAATAGATAGCAAGCCCGGACCAATTCGGCATGCCACCACCAATCATCACGGTCCTGAGCTGCTCCATTGGGAACGTCAGCGGATTTAGACGCATGAAGGGCTGCAGGCGTGCTGGAAGCGCCGATACCGGATAAAACATGGGCGACATAAACATCGTTACCGTAACCATGACCCCAATAATCTGACCGAGGTCTCGCAAATAGACCCCTAGCGATGCAAGCGCCCAGATCAATCCGACCACGAAGCACGCGAACGGCAACAGGATCAAGGGGAACAGCACAATAGTCGGGCTGAGCGTGTGGCCAAGCAGGAGGCTAAATGCCATTAGCACGCAAAGTCCGATCAGGGCATGAAAAAAACCGGCAAATAGGGTTACCCAGGCAAGTAATTCGAGGGGAAACACCACTCGCTTGACGAAGTTCGCATTGCCGATGATCAGACTCGGCGCACGCGAGACGCACTCTGCAAACAAGCCATGAACAATCATCCCCGCGAAAGCCATCAAGGCAAAGTCAGAGGAATTCTCGAAACCGCTGCCCCAACGCGACTTGAAAACATGGCCAAACACGAAGGTGTAGACCGACAGCATCAACACTGGGTAGAACAATGACCATAGCAGACCGAAAATCGATCCGCGGTACCGACCAACGACCTCGCGCCTGGTAAGCTGGTACACCAGGCTCCGGTGGCGAAATAACGCGCCGAACGGACCCATCACGATATGGCTGGCGGGGAGAATGGCCCTGCTCACTTTTGCTCCAGAGACTGCGCCAGCGACAATCCTCGCTGGTCCTTCGCGGCGAGAATGGGCTCGCCGTCGAGCGGCCAGTCGATCCCGAGCGCCGGATCGTTCCAGGCCAGGCTGCGTTCGTGTTCCGGATACCAGTAGTCAGTGGTCTTGTAGAGGAACTCGGCGGACTCGGACGTCACCATGAAACCGTGGGCAAACCCTTCGGGCACCCACAGTTGGCGCTTGTTCTCCGCGGAAAGTGTCAGGCCGGTCCATTTGCCAAAAGTGGGCGAGCCGCGGCGCAGGTCAACCACCACATCAAACACTTCGCCCGAAGTCACCCGCACCAACTTACCCTGCGGACGCTGAATCTGGTAATGCAGCCCACGCAGCACATTGCGCGCGGAGCGCGAGTGATTGTCCTGCACGAACTCGCGCTTGAGCCCGGTCGCGGCTTCAAACGCCTTGGCATTGAAGCTTTCAAAAAAGAATCCTCGGTCGTCGCCGAACACTTTGGGTTCGAGGATGAGCACCTCAGGGATATCTGTAGGGATGACTGTCAGGTTCATGGTCTTGCTTACTTGATCGTTTCCGAGACAATGCGCTGCAGGTACTGTCCATAAGCGTTTTTGGACAGTGGCTTGGCCAGCGCCGCCACCTGCTCGGCATCGATCCATTTGCTGCGATACGCGATTTCTTCCGGACAAGCGACCATCAGGCCCTGCCGGTTTTGCAGCGTGGCGATAAAACTGGCCGCTTCCAGCAGCGAGTCATGCGTGCCGGTATCGAGCCACGCATAGCCGCGCCCCATGATCTCCACGTCGAGCTGCGCCATCTCGAGATAGCGCTTGTTGACGTCAGTGATCTCGAGCTCACCCCGGGCTGACGGCTTGATATCGGCCGCGATGTCGCAGACCTGCCGATCATAAAAGTAAAGCCCGGTAACGGCATAGTTTGAACGCGGCTTCAGCGGCTTTTCTTCGAGCGATAGCGCACGGAAGTTGTCGTCGAATTCGACTACGCCGTACCGCTCCGGATCGTGCACGTGATAAGCGAACACTGTGGCGCGCGCGTCCTGGCTGCCGGCACGGCCAAGCTGGCCCACCAGGTCGTGGCCATGGAAGATGTTATCGCCCAGGATCAGTGTGGAGGAATCGTTGCCGATAAAGTCGCGGCCGATGATAAAGGCCTGCGCCAGGCCGTCCGGCGACGGCTGGACCGCGTACTGGAGGTTGATGCCCCATTTGCTGCCGTCGCCGAGCATGTCGGCGAAGCGTGGCGTATCGTCCGGCGTGGAGATCACAAGGATGTCACGAATCCCTGCCAGCATGAGCGTGGACAAGGGATAGTAGATCATCGGCTTGTCGTACACCGGCAGCAATTGCTTGGAGACCGAGCGTGTGATCGGATAAAGCCGCGTGCCGGAACCCCCGGCCAGGATGATGCCTTTGCGCATGGTGCTGAGATCAGGAAAGGATCTGGTCGAGCAGGAAATGTATTCCCTGCTGCCAATCCGGAAGATGGATGTCGAAGGTTTCGCGCAGCTTGCTCGTATCAAGACGCGAATTGGCGGGCCGAGGAGCTGGTAGTGGATACTCGCTAGCCGGAATCGGCACAATGCTCTCGGGATCCGCCTTTAATGCTACGCCCTTGGACGCCGTATAGCGCAACACTTCAGTAGCATAGGCGTGCCAGGTGGTCTCGCCGCAGGCCGCCAGGTGATAGATGCCGGCCGGGAAGGCGGCGCGATCGCCCGCCAGCCAGTGGCGGGCGATGATCTGCGCGGTCACGTCGGCAATCAGCGCTGCCGTGGTCGGCGCGCCGAACTGGTCGGCAATCACACGCAGGCTATCGCGCTCGCGGCCCAGCTTGAGCATGGTCTTGGCGAAGTTGCCGCCATGGGCGCCCGCCACCCAGCAGGTGCGGAGCACCAACGCAGTGGCACCGGACGCTGCGATAGCCTGCTCGCCGGCCAGCTTGCTCTTGCCGTAGATGGATTGCGGGTCGACCGCATCCAGTTCGACATAGGGGCCCGCCTTGCGGCCATCGAACACGTAGTCGGTGGAATAGTGCACCAGCAAGCTGCCAAGCGCCTTTGCCTCCTCGGCCAGCACGCCGGCCGCGACGCCATTGACAGCAAACGCGGCGTCGGCGTCCGTCTCGGCCTTGTCCACCGCGGTATAGGCGGCAGGATTGACGATCACATCGGGCCGGTACTGCCGAATCAGCTGGCGTAGCGTGTCCGGACGCGAGAGATCGCAAGCGGCACGATCCAGTGCGATCACATTGCCAAGCGGCGCAAGGCTCCGGCGGAGTTCGAATCCGACCTGGCCGTTGCTTCCTGTTACAAGAAGGGTAGGAATATTTTGCGCCTTATGCGGCATATTGTTTTGCCACCCAGTTCCGGTATTCACCGGACATCACATCTTGCACCCAGCCCTGATTGTCCAGATACCACTGCACGGTCTTGCGCATGCCGGTCTCAAAAGTCTCGACTGGCTTCCAGCCAAGCTCGCGCTCCAGTTTGCGCGCATCAATGGCGTAGCGGCGGTCATGACCAGGACGGTCCTTGACGAAGGTGATCTGATCCCGGTAGGAACCGGCCGCCTTCGGGCGCAGTTCGTCGAGCAGGTCGCAAAGGGTGTGGACCACGTCGAGATTGGTCTTCTCGTTCCAGCCGCCCACGTTGTACGTCTCGCCCAAGCGGCCTCGCGCCAGCACTTCGCGGATGGCAGCGCAGTGGTCGCCCACATACAGCCAGTCGCGCACGTTCAGGCCATCGCCATAAACCGGCAAGGGCTTGCCGCCGAGCGCATTGGCGATGATCAACGGGATCAACTTTTCGGGGAAATGATAGGGCCCGTAGTTGTTGGAGCAATTCGTGGTGAGAACCGGCAAGCCATACGTGTGGTGGTAGGCCCGTACCAGATGGTCGGATGCAGCCTTCGATGCCGAATAGGGGCTGTTGGGCGCGTAGGCCGTGGTCTCGGAGAATTGCGGATCGCCGGCTTCGAGGGAACCGAAGACCTCGTCGGTGGAGACGTGCAGGAAGCGGAAGGATGCCCTGGCTTCGTCATCGAGCGCGCTCCAGTAGGCGCGCACGGCTTCGAGCAGGGTGAAGGTGCCGACAATATTGGTCTGGATGAACTCGCCGGGACCATGGATGGAGCGGTCGACATGGCTCTCGGCGGCAAAATGCACCACGGCACGGGGCTTGTAGGTCGTCAGCAACTGGTCGAGCGCGGCGCGGTCGCAGATATCCGTCTGCGAGAATACATGGCGAGCGTCGCCATCCAGCGAGGCAAGCGTCTTGCGGTTGCCTGCGTAGGTGAGCTTGTCGACATTGACAATGCCGTCGGTAGCCCCGGTGCCGAACCAGTTCAGAACAAAGTTGGCACCGATGAACCCCGCACCGCCCGTAACAAGAATATGAGACAAAAGTTGTGCTCCCTGCCTATCGATATATTTCGAGGACCCGACCAATGCCGAGCGCCCGCCTTGGTCCATTGTGGGGACGGCGGGATCTTAAGTACCTGCAGAAGTGGCGGTATTCTATCCGACCGGGGGCAGGGCCTTACCCGGAACAGGCATCTTTTTGTAGCCTGTTGTAACGTCCCATCGAAAATTTCCGCACAATGTTGCCAATTCGGATCAGTTTACATGTGTGATCATTCAGGCAATTTATTTTTGTGAACAATACGCATTATTTTGCTGTAGGCGACCTCCAGGGTTGCGCGGGTTCGCTTGACGAACTCCTTTTTCAGCGCTTGCCGGCCGACAGCCAGCTCCGCTTCGTAGGCGACCTGGTCAACCGCGGCCCGGCCTCGGCGCGCACGCTGCGCCTGGTCCGTCAGCTTGGCGAGCGCGCCGAATCCGTGCTCGGCAATCATGATATCCACCTGCTGGCCGTGGCCGCCGGTGTACGCAAGCGCGGCCGCAGCGACACCCTGGATGACATTCTTGAAGCCCCGGATTGCGATGAATTGCTCACATGGCTAAGGCACCGCCCATTGGCCATCCGTGAAAACGGTTTCCTACTTGTGCACGCCGGCGTACTGCCGCAGTGGACGGCCGAGCAGACCATGGAGCTGGCGTCCGAAGTGGAGCAAGCGCTGCGCGGTCCCAACTGGAAGGCTTTCCTGGCCGACATCTTCGGGAACGCGGCAGTTCGATGGGATGCAGGCCTGCGCGGCATCGAACGTCACCGCGTCGTGGTCAATGCCCTCACCCGCCTGCGCTTCTGCAGCGCGGAAGGGGTGATGGACCTGAAGAGCAAGGAAGGTCCCGGCGGCACGCCCAGGGGCCATATGCCCTGGTTCGACGTCCCCGGCCGCCTGACCGAAGACACCACCGTGGTTTGCGGACACTGGTCCACGCTTGGGCTGGTGATGCGCCCCAACCTCATGGCGCTGGACACGGGCTGCGTCTGGGGCGGCAAGCTCACGGCGGCGCGGCTGGCGACGGATCCGGCGCAGCGCTCGCTGATCCAGGTGGACTGCCCGCAATACTGCGATCCGCTCGCCTAAGCCAGCGGCCAGGCACGGGCTGGCTTACGGCGTGGCAGCCGGCTCGGGTGAACCCGCCCCCGCACCCACTTCACCGAAGGCACGTTTGTTGCCAGCGCCGCCATTGACCTGCCCCGCCAGCTCGGCGGCATGTTGTTGCGCACCCTGACTCAGGTGGGTTACCACTTCCCGGGCGGCCTCGGCCAGCTCGCGCCGGCTGGCGCTGGTGGCGGTCAGGGCTGGCGCGAAGCACAGCCTGGCGATGATCGGCGGCGCCCGCAAGATGGCGTCAAGTGTCTGCAGCAGGGTCAGGTCGCCGATATATGCCGGTGCGGTGGTCGGCTGGCCGGTCGCGGCATCCAGGTAGGCCAACCCGACCGGCTGCACGGGCAGCCCACCCGAGATCGGCGCCTGCATCAGGTTGGCGTGGAAGGGCAGCACGCTGGCGCCATCCGTGGTCGTCCCCTCGGGAAACACGCAAACCAGGTCGCCCTGCAGCATCACGTCGGTAATCGCATGCAGTACGCGGTGCGCATCGCGCTTGCGCGCACGTTCGATAAAGATGGTGCCGGTCTGCGCGCACAGCCAGCCGATCACGGGCCAGTCGCGGATCTCCGATTTGGCCACGAAGCGCACGGGCTGCCAGCTGTTGATGACGTAGATGTCCAGCCACGAAATGTGGTTGCAAACCACCATGGCGCCATGCGGCGGCGCCTGCCCAGGCTGCAGCCCCTGCACCTCGACCGTGATCCCGCAGATCCCCAGCAGCCGGCGCGACCAGCGCCGGATATGCCACTGGCGCGACTCGACACCCAGCCACGGGAACAGCACGGCGCAGGTGACCAGGCCGCGCAGCAGGTGCAGGATCAAAGCGGTTTTCCGTAGCCAGATCATGCAATCCCCGCCGGCGGGCCTGCGTGAATCGTCTTGCCCGTGTCCACTCGGCCCGGCATGACGCTCAGTGCAGTTCGTAGACGACGTGGCCGCCGACCAGCGTGGCACGCACGCGGCCGCGCATCTCGTAGCCCAGCCACGGCGAATTCTTGCCCTGGCTCTTGAGAGCGCGCCGCTCGACCTTCCACTCCTGCTCGGGATGGAAGATGCAGATATCGGCAGCGCTGCCCGCGCTCAGCGTGCCGGCCGCCAGGCCCAGCACGCGGGCCGGTTCGGCGGTGATGCGGGCCAGCGCCTTGGACAGCGGGACCTTGTGTTCCTCGGCCCAGCGCAGCGTCAGTGGCAGCAGCAGCTCCAGCCCGGTGGCGCCGGGGGAGGCCTCGGCGAAGGGCAGCAGTTTTTCATCGTCGTCCACCGGGGTGTGGTCCGAGCACAGGGCGTCGATGGTGCCGTCGGCAAGACCTGCCACGATGGCGTCGCGATCACGCGCGCTGCGCAGCGGCGGCGAGAAGCGCATCTGCGAGTTGAAGTAGCCGATATCCATGTCGGTCAGCGACACGTGATGGATGTTGACGTCGCAACTCACCGCGAGGCCTTCGCGCTTGGCCTGGCGCACCAGTTCGATGCCGGCGGCCGAGGACAGCCGGCACAGGTGCACGCGCGCGCCACTGCTGCGCATCAGCTCGAAGATGGTGTGCAGGCGCACTGTCTCGGCAATCACCGACATGCCGGACAGGCCCAGGCGCGATGCCACCGCGCCGCTGGCGGCCACGCCGCCCCCGAGGTAGGGATCTTCCGGGCGCAGCCATACCGTGAAGCCGAAGGTCTGCGCGTACTGCAGCGCGCGCAGCAGCACCTGGGTATTCCGGATCGGCGCCTCGGCCTGCGAGAAGCCGATGCAGCCGGCCTCGGTCAGTTGCGACATCTCGGTCAGCGTCTCGCCCTTCAGGCCCAGCGTCAGCGCGCCCAGCGGGTAGACGTGGGTCTGGTTGAGCGTGCGGGCGCGGTACTTGAGCATTTCGACCAGGCCRGGCTCGTCSAGCACSGGGTCGGTRTCGGGCGGGCAGACCAGGCTGGTCACGCCGCCGGCGGTGGCKGCCGCCACTTCGGATTCCAGCGTGGCCTTGTATTCATAGCCGGGCTCGCGCAGGCGCGCGGAGAGGTCGACCAAGCCGGGGCAGACGATCAGCCCGGTCGCGTCGATGGTCTTGTTGGCATGGAAATCCGCCGGCGCGCTGCCCACGCCGACGACCTTGCCGGCGGCGATGTAAAGGTCTTGCTGCGCATCGACGTTCGCGGCCGGGTCGATCAGGCGGCCGCCCTTGATGTGGATCTTCATATCGTGTCGCTTGCTTGGCTTGTATTCGGTTGTTCTGGCTTGCCTGGACCTTGTCGGCCGGGCGCTCGCTATCAGTCGCGGCGATATCAGTCGTGGTTTCCGGCCACGATGCCCATCACGGCCATGCGTACCGCAATGCCGAAGGTCACCTGATTGAGAATCACGGATTGCGGGCCGTCCGCCACGGCGGAGTCGATCTCCACGCCGCGGTTCATCGGGCCCGGGTGCATCACGATGGCGTCGGGCTTCGCCCGCGCCAGGCGCTCCGGCGTCAGGCCGTAGGCCTTGAAGTACTCCTGCGCCGACGGCAGCAGCGCCCCGCTCATGCGCTCGTTCTGCAGGCGCAGCATGATCACCACGTCCACGCCCTTGAGCCCCTCTTCCATATTGTGGAAGACGCGCACACCCATCTGCTCCAGCCCCGAGGGCAGCAGCGTGCGCGGGCCGATGGCGCGCACTTCAGGCACGCCCAGCGTGGTCAGCGCATGGATGTCGGAGCGCGCCACGCGGGAGTGCAGGATGTCTCCCACGATCGCGACCGTCAGGTTGGTGAAGTCCTTCTTGTAATGGCGGATGGTGTACATGTCGRGCAGCCCCTGCGTGGGGTGCGCGTGACGGCCGTCGCCGGCGTTGATGACATGCACATGCGGCGCGACATGCTCGGCGATCAGGTAGGGTGCGCCGGAACTGGCGTGGCGCACCACGAACATGTCGGCCGACATCGCCGACAGGTTGTTGATGGTGTCGAGCAGCGATTCGCCCTTGCTGGTGGACGAGGCGTTGATGTTCAGGTTCAGCACGTCCGCCGATAGCCGCTTGGCGGCGATCTCGAAGGTGGTGCGGGTGCGTGTGGAGTTCTCGAAGAACAGGTTGAACACGCTTTTGCCGCGCAACAGCGGCACCTTCTTCACATCGCGGTCCGAGTCGGACAGCGAGACGAACTGGCTGGCAGTGTCGAGGATGTGCGCGACCATCTCGCGCGACAAGCCCTCGATCGAAAGCAAATGCTTGAGCTCGCCGTTCTTGGTCAGTTGCGGGTTGCGGAACGTCTTGATCATGGCAGGTAGAAAGGGCCGGGCGGTGGCGATTGACTGGTCTGGAGCGTGCGTTTCTGGCGCCCCGTTACCGGGGCGCCGGGCGCGTGTCTGGCTGGGCAGGCTTAGTTGCCGGTGGCCTCGTTGGCAAAGGCAAAGCGCATGTCCGCGCCGGTACCCTCGTGCGACAGGACCAGCGTGGTCCCGGGCGGCAGGTCGACGTGCGCGGCGACGAAATCGGCGGCCGCCGGCAGCTCGCGCCCGCCGCGATCGACCAGTACCGCCAGCGCCACGCGCGCGGGGCGGCCATAGTCGAACAATTCGTTGACGGCGGCGCGGATGGTGCGGCCGGTGGCCAGCACATCGTCGATCAGCAGGATCTTGCGGTCCTGCACGTCGAAGGGCAGCGTGGTCGGCTGGGCCTGGCTATGCAGGCCCTTCTTGGCATAGTCGTCGCGGTGGAAGGCGACGTTGATGACGCCGTGGGCCGCCAGTTGCAGGTCCGCGGCGAGCCGCTCGGCAATCCAGGCGCCGCCGGAGTAGATGCCGGCTACCGACCATTGCGCGCGTTCGGCGGCGGGCAGCGCGGCCTGCACCTGGTCACGCAGCGCATGGTAGAGCGCCTCGGCGTCGGGAGAGGAAGTCTGGGTCATAGCGGATGCTGGTCGAAGTACTGTTGCAGGATGATGCTGGCGGCTTCGGCGTCGAGCGCGCCCTTGCGGGCGCCGGCCATCTCGGCGGCGATCGACGTGTAGCGCTCGTCCACCCACTCCACCGGCAGCCCGAAGCGGCCGTGCAGCTGATTGCCAAAGCGGCGCGCGAGCCGCATCGATGGCTGCTCGGTGCCGTCCGGGTTGACCGGCATGCCCACCACCAGTTGCACCGGCGCCCATTCCTTGACGAGCGCGGTCACGGCCTCGAAGCGGCCTTCCACGGTGATGTTGGGGATGATGACAAGCGCACGGGCCTCGCGCGTGACAAAGTTGCCAAGCGCGACGCCGATCTTTTTTTCGCCGTAATCGAATGCCAGGACGGTGCCGTCGGTGGGCAGCGGGCGCGGCGCTGGCGCCGCCCCCGCCTCAGGCATGCCCGGCCTCGCCCGAGAGCATGGTGAAATCGATGCCCAGCAGGCGGATGGCGGCGGCAAAGCGTTCCTCGGGCGGCACGCTGAAGATGATTTCGGGATCGGCCTGGACAGTCAGCCAGCCGTTGCGGCTGAGTTCTTCCTCGAGCTGCCCYGCGCCCCAGCCGGCATAGCCGAGCGTGAGCAGGAAGCGGTGCGGGCCGCTGCCGTTGGYCACGGCCTCCAGCACGTCCTTTGAGGTGGTCATCTCCAGTCCGCCCGGCACGGCCAGGGACGAGACGTAGATGCCGACCGGATCGTGCAGCACGAAGCCCCGCTCGGTCTGCACCGGCCCGCCGAAGTAGACGGGCTGCTGCGCCACCGGCTGGATCTCCAGCTTGAGGTCGATCTTGTCGAACAAGGTGGCCATATCGATATCGATAGGCCGATTGATCACCAGGCCCAGCGCGCCGCGGTCATTGTGCTCGCAC
>NZ_JBFTLX010000170.1:0-14925 GCF_056396665.1 Cupriavidus sp. 05T313
GAAGTGTATGTCGGCGCCGGCTACGGTCCTGTGTTCTTCAAGTATTCGCAGGCGCTGACCAACCTGTTCGGATTCGCCGACAGCAAGTACAGCTACTACGCCGACCTGTCGGCCAATGTGCCGCTGAATTTCTGGGACCTGACGCTGAACGCCCACGTGGGCTACCAGAACGTGAAACACGTGAACAGCGCCTCGTACACGGACTGGAAGCTGGGGCTGACCAAGGACCTGGGCAAGGGCTTCGCACTGGCGATCGCCTATATCGATACCAATGCCCACAACTCGGTCTACACCAATACGTCTGGCCGCTATGTCGGCAAGGCTACCGCCTGGGCTTCGATCACCAAGACTTTCTAAACACGCATCAGGTTGAGCGGGCGCCGGACGCACGCCGGGCCGTCCCGCTCAGAGGAGAAATCGGATGAAACTGATCATCGCCGTCATCAAGCCGTTCAAGCTCGACGAGGTGCGCGAAGCGCTCTCGGATGTGGGCGTGTCCGGCATCACCGTGACTGAAGTCAAGGGCTTCGGTCGCCAGAAGGGTCACACCGAACTGTACCGGGGCGCGGAGTACATCGTGGACTTCCTGCCCAAGGTGAAGATCGAAGTGGCCGTCCCGGACGATGTGGTCGACCGGGCCATCGAGGCGATCGAGAAATCGGCGCGGACCGGCAAGATTGGCGACGGCAAGATCTTTGTCGCGCCSATCGARCARGTCATYCGCATYCGYACCGGCGAGACCGGCGGCGACGCGCTGTGACGCACAGCCCAACGACAAGAGGTTAATCACAATGAAATCCTGGTTCAAGCGCATCCTGACAACCGGCGCCGTGGCGCTGGCCCTGGGCACGGCCGGCATCGGCCTGTCCACCCACGCCGTGGCACAGGACAAGCCCGCGCCCGAAGCCTCCGCGCCGGCCGCTGCCACCGCCGTACCTGCAGCTGCCCCTGCTCCCGCGGCAGCGGCGGCTGCGCCTGCAGAGGCTGCCGCCCCCGCCGCGGCGCCTGCACCGGTGCCCAACAAGGGCGATACCGCGTGGCTGCTGGTYTSCACGGCSTTCGTSATCCTGATGACGCTGCYSGGCCTGGCMCTGTTCTACGGYGGCCTGGTCCGCTCSAAGAACATGCTSTCGGTGCTGATGCAGTGCCTGGTGATCTTCTCGCTGGTGTCGCTGCTGTGGGCCATCTACGGCTACAGCTTCGCCTTCACCGAGGGCAACGCCTTCTTTGGCGGCACCGACCGGCTCTTCATGAAGGGGCTCAACGTCGATGCCGTGGCTGCCACCTTCAGCAAGGGCGTGGTGGTGCCGGAACTGGCTTACTTCGCATTCCAGTGCGCTTTCGCGGCCATTACCTGCGGCCTGATCATCGGCGCCTTTGCCGAACGCGCCAAGTTCTCGGCCGTGCTGGTGTTCGTGGTGCTGTGGTTCACCTTCTCGTACATCCCGATGGCCCATATGGTCTGGTTCTGGCCCGGTCCTGACCTGTACACCGACGCGGCAGCAGGTACCGCAGCCACCGCCAAGGCTGGCTGGCTGTTCCAGAAGGGCGCGCTCGACTTCGCCGGCGGCACGGTGGTRCACATSAACGCAGCCGTCGCTGGCCTGGTGGGTGCCTTCATGTTCGGCAAGCGCATCGGATTCGGCCGTGAGGCCCTGCGTCCGCACAGCCTGACCTTCACCATGGTCGGCGCCTCGCTGCTGTGGTTCGGATGGTTCGGTTTCAACGCCGGTTCGGCGCTGGAAGCCAACGGTTCGGCTGCGCTGGCCTTTGTCAACACGCTGCTGGCGACCTGCGCCGCAGTGCTGTCCTGGACCTTCGGCGAATGGATCAGCAAGGGCAAGCCCTCGATGCTGGGCGGCGCTTCGGGCGCGGTGGCAGGCCTGGTGGCCATCACCCCGGCGGCCGGCTTCGTGGGCCCGATGGGCTCCATCGTGATCGGTATCGCCGCTGGCCTGCTGTGCCTGTGGGGCGTGACCGGCCTGAAGAAGCTGCTGGGCATGGACGACTCCCTGGATGTCTTTGGCGTGCACGGCGTGGGCGGCATCCTGGGTGCGTTGCTGACCGGCGTGTTTGCCTCGCCGAGCCTGGGCGGCACGGGGATTTACGACTACGTGACCAATAAGGTGGCGGACGACTATTCGATCATGGGCCAGTTGTGGATCCAGTTCGAAGGCGTGCTTACCACCATCGTGTGGTCGGGCGTGGTGGCCTTCGTGGCCTTCAAGCTGGTGGATATGCTGATCGGCCTGCGGGTGCCGGAAGAAGAAGAGCGCGAGGGCCTGGATATCACCTCGCACGGCGAGACCGCGTATGAAGCCTGATCGCAATGGTGTTGTGCTGGAGAGCTGATTGGGAATCTTCTCTCAGGAGTTTCGCCCGGCCTTGTGCCGGGCTTTTTTCGGTCAGGCGGCACGCTTCGTGGCGGAATCGGGGCGCATCCCGCCGTCATTGGCCGGGATGGCGGCGCTGTTCTTCGCAAAGTGCTTAAATCCGATCTTAAAAAGCTTCAATTGTTTTCAGGGGGTAGCGCACATACAGTGCGAGTGAGGCAGTTTCCTCCACCTGCAGAACGCTCCCCGTATCTGTCAGGCCATTTGAAAGCGCGGCTCCGGTCGCGCTTTTTTTTTCCTGCCCGCGGCCCTCGCCGGCAGGTCGCCCGGAAGTGTCTCCGATTGCTCCTGCGCCCACCCCCCCCTTTTATTCCTGAGCCGCACCCCCATATCCGTATCCCTTATCCCTTATGCTGTCGCTCGCATATGCTTATTCAGGCGGCGCCAGCAGCCAATTGGCCGTTCCTCTACAATCTGGGCGAACGATAAAGACGATCACTAGGATGTATATGGTCCCGCATCTCATCACCGCGCTGAACGGTCCGCTGCTCGAGCTGGAAAAAAAGATCCTGGATGCGACGCCGTCCATCGAGCGCTGGTTCAGGCTGGAATGGCAGGAACATACGCCTCCGTTCTATTGTTCGGTCGACCTGCGCAATGCCGGCTTCAAGCTGGCCCCGGTCGATACCAACCTGTTCCCCGGCGGCTTCAACAACCTGGCGCCCGAAATGTTGCCCTTGGCCGTCCAGGCGGCCATGGCGGCAATCGAGAAGATCTGCCCGGACGCCAAGAACCTGCTGCTGATCCCCGAGCGCCACACCCGTAACATGTTCTACCTGCAGAACGTGGCGCGGCTGTCGCTGATCATGCGCCAGGCCGGTCTTAATGTCCGCCTGGGCTCGCTGTCCGAAGACATCACCGAACCGACCCCGATCGAGTTGCCCGACGGCCAGACGCTGGTGGTGGAGCCGTTGGCCCGCCTGGGCGCGCGCGGTCGCCGCCTGGGGCTGAAGGACTTCGATCCCTGCTCGATCCTGCTCAACAACGATCTCTCCGCCGGCATTCCGCCGATCCTGGAGAACATCAACGAGCAATACCTGCTGCCGCCGCTGCACGCGGGCTGGTCGACGCGCCGCAAGTCGAGCCATTTCGCCGCCTACGACGAGGTTGCCAAGAAGTTTGCCAAGCTGATCGACGTCGATCCGTGGATGGTCAACCCGTACTTCGCCAAGTGCTCGGGCATCGATTTCCACGAGCGCGTGGGTGAAGAGGCACTGGCCGACTCGGTCGAAGGCGTGCTCAAGAAGATCGCCAAGAAGTACCGCGAGTACGGCATCAAGGAAACACCCTATGTGGTGGTCAAGGCCGACGCGGGCACCTACGGCATGGGCATCATGACCATCAAGGATCCTTCCGAAATCAAGGGGCTGAACCGCAAGGAACGCAACAAGATGAGCGTCGTCAAGGAAGGCCTTGAGGTCAACGACGTCATCATCCAGGAAGGGGTGCACACCTTCGAGAAGGTCAACGAGGCGGTGGCCGAGCCGGTGGTGTACATGATCGACCGCTATGTGGTCGGCGGCTTCTACCGCGTCCATACAGGCCGCGGCAACGACGAGAACCTGAATGCGCCGGGCATGCATTTCGTGCCACTGGCCTTCGCGCCCAATGGCATTCCCGACAGCCATGCCAAGCCTGGCGCAGCGGTGCCGAACCGTTTCTACATGTACGGCGTGGTGGCGAGGCTGGCCTTGCTGGCGGCGTCGCTGGAACTCGAGAAGACGGACCCGAATCCGATTCTCTGACATGTCTGAAATGGCGCTGCCCCGCTGGCGGCGCCTTGACGCGCCGCGCAAACCACGCGGCAACCCTGCGACCGGGACGAGCCATCATGCGTATTCTGTTTATTACCGATCCGCTGCACACCTTCAAGACCTACAAGGATTCGACGTACGCCATGATGGTCGAGGCGGTCGAGCGCGGGCACGAGCTGTTTTCTTGCCTGCAGTCGCAGCTGTCGCTGTCGGCCGACCAGGTGGAGGCGGTTGTGCATCCGCTGCAACTCACAGGCGATCCGCATGACTGGTACCGCACCGGCGAGGCCAGCCTGCAGCTGCTGACGGGCTTCGATGCCGTGCTGATGCGCAAGGACCCGCCGTTCGACATGGAATACGTCACCAGCACCTGGCTGCTGGAACTGGCGGAGTCGCAGGGCGCCAATGTGTTCAACAAGCCGCAGGCGGTTCGCGACCATTCCGAGAAGCTGGCGATTGCCCAGTATCCCGAATTCATCACGCCGACGCTGGTCACGCGGGATGCCGACCGTATCCGCGCTTTCCATGCGGAGCATCGCGATGTCATTCTCAAGCCGCTCGACGGCATGGGCGGGATGGGAATCTTCCGGGTCGGCCCGGACGGCATGAACCTTGGCGCCATCATCGAGACCCTGGGCGAGGACGGCGCGCGCACCCTGATGGTGCAGCGCTATATCCCCGCCATCAAGGACGGCGACAAGCGCATCCTGCTGATCGGCGGCGTGCCCGTGCCATATTCGCTGGCGCGCATTCCCAAGGATGGCGAAGTGCGCGGCAACCTGGCCGCGGGTGGTACCGGCCGCGCCCAGGAGCTTTCCGCGCGCGACCGCGAAATCGCCGAGTCGCTGGCGCCGGGCCTGTGGGAGCGCGGTTTGCTGCTGGTCGGGCTGGATGTGATCGGCGATTACCTCACCGAAGTCAATGTGACGAGTCCGACCTGTTTTCAGGAAATCACCCAGCAGACCGGCTTCCAGGTTGCCGCCATGTTTATCGATGCGCTGGAGCAAGCCGTGCAGGCCCGTGGCCGCTGAGCTGTTGGCGCCGCGCCAAACCGGGGCGCCGAGCTGAATCTCCGGCCAGCGTGCCTGCTACAATCGCGTCAATCCAACGGATTCACCACCATGGCAGGCATCCTGATCATCGCGCACGCCCCGCTGGCTTCGGCATTGCGCGAGTGCGCCGCCCACGTCTACTGCGGCCAGCCGCAACGGCTTGAAGCCATCGACGTCATGCCCGACGCCGAGCCTGCGGCCGTGCTGGCCGAAGCCCGGCGGCGCCTGGCCGAGGTCAGCGAAGACAATGGCGCGCTGGTGTTGACCGATATCTTTGGTGCCACGCCGGCCAATATCGCGGCCCGCCTCGCCGAGCCGGGCCGCGTCAAGGTGCTCGCCGGCGTCAATCTTCCCATGCTGGTGCGTGCCATTTGCTACCGTACCGAGAAACTCGACCAGCTTGCCCTCAAGGCGCTGGCGGGAGGCTCGCAGGGTGTGCTGCAGGTAGGCTCCACCACCGTCCAGAACCAGATCGCAAATCATCCCGACAAATATGCTGCAGAGGGACACCAACATCATCAATAAGCTCGGGCTGCATGCACGGGCTTCCGCCAAGCTGACGCAACTGGCGGGTAACTTCGTCAGTCAGGTCAAGATGTCGCGCAACGGTCGGCAAGTCGACGCCAAGAGCATCATGGGCGTSATGATGCTGGCCGCCGGCATCGGCTCCACCGTGACCATCGAGACCGACGGACCCGATGAGCAAGAGGCGATGGACGCGTTGCTGGCGCTCATCGCCAACCGCTTCGGCGAAGGAGAGTAGGAAGCCGATTCGGGATGAAAGCGGCGGCACGGAACGCCGCGGCGCGCCTGGCCAGGGCCGCTTCGTTTCATCCTGGCACCGCTTCCAAGGTTGCTGGCCCTGGCCAGACTTTTTAAACGTTCCTGACGGAGCGGTACATGCCATTTGCCCTGCACGGCATCCCGGTCTCGCGCGGCGTCGCCATCGGGCGCGCGCATTTGCTGGCGCCTGCTGCGCTTGATGTCTCCCATTACCTGGTCGACGAAGATCGGCTTGAGGCCGAGGTGGAACGCCTGCGCGCGGCACGCGCGGCGGTGCGGGCCGAACTGGTCACGCTAAAGCGCGATCTCCCGCGCGAAGCCCCGGAAGAGCTGGGCGCCTTCCTTGATGTGCATGCGATGATCCTCGACGACGAGGCGCTTGCGCGCGAGCCCGAGGCACTGATCCGCAACCGGCGCTATAACGCCGAATGGGCGCTGACCACGCGGCTCGAAGAACTGATGCGGCAGTTCGACGAAATCGAGGACGAATACCTGCGCGAACGCAAGGCGGATATCCGCCAGGTGGTCGAGCGCATTCTCAAGGTGCTGGCCGGCGCGGCCGTGCTGGCGCCGGCCCCGGTGCCGCCTTCGTCCCTGGCGCCCGATGGCGAGCCGGCACCCGGCGTGATCGTGGTGGCCCACGACATCTCGCCGGCCGACATGCTGCAGTTTCGCCATACCGTGTTCCACGGCTTCGTGACCGATCTCGGCGGGCGCACCTCCCATACCGCCATCGTCGCGCGCAGCCTCGACATCCCTGCCGCGGTGGGCGTGCAAAGCGCCAGCGAACTCATCCGCCAGGACGACTGGGTCATCATCGATGGCGATGCCGGCCTGGTCATCGTCGATCCGTCGGCCATCATCCTCGAGGAATACCGGCACAGGCAGAGCGAGCGGGCACTGGAGAAAAAGCGCCTGCAACGCCTGCGCCATACGCCTGCCGTGACGCTGGACGGGCTTGAGATCGACCTGCTGGCCAATATCGAGATGTCCGAAGACGCGACCGCGGCGCTGACCGCCGGCGCGGTCGGCGTGGGCCTGTTCCGCTCGGAATTCCTGTTTATGAACCGACGCGGGGAGCTGCCCGACGAGGAAGAGCAGTTCCAGGCATATCGCGGCGCGGTGGACGCCATGCACGGGCTGCCGGTCACCATCCGCACCATCGATATCGGCGCCGACAAGCCGCTGGATGGCCGGGAGGGGCGCGATGGGCGCGGCGACGATTTCGAAACCGCGCTCAACCCCGCGCTCGGCTTGCGCGCGATCCGCTGGTCGCTGTCCGAGCCGGCCATGTTCCTGACCCAGTTGCGTGCATTGCTGCGGGCCTCGGCCTTCGGGCCGGTGCGGCTGCTGATCCCGATGCTGGCCCACGCGCGCGAGATAGACCAGACTCTGGACCTGATCGCACAGGCCAAGCGCCAGCTTGACGTCCGTGGCCAGGCTTTCGACCCGTTTATCAGGGTCGGAGCGATGATCGAGATCCCGGCCGCCGTGCTGATGCTGCCGCTGTTCCTGCGGCGCATGGATTTCCTCTCCATCGGCACCAACGACCTGATCCAGTACACGCTTGCCATCGACCGCGCCGATAACGCCGTGGCCCATCTCTACGACCCGCTGCATCCGGCGGTGCTGCAACTGATCGCGCGCACCATCCGCGAGGCCAACCACGCCGGCGTGCCGGTGGCGGTGTGCGGCGAAATGGCCGGAGATCCCGCCATGACCCGGCTACTGCTGGGCATGGGGCTGCGCGAATTCTCGATGCATCCTTCGCAGTTGCTGCGGGTCAAGCAGGAAGTCCTGCATGCCGACTGCGAACGGCTGGAACGGCTGGTCGAGCAGGTGCTGAGCGCCTACGAGCCGGAGGAACTGGCCTGCGCGCTGAAGCAGCTCTGATTGCGACTGACAACCCTGTACAGACTAAGGTTTTTCGGGAAATGCAACACTCTCAGTGAGCATTATAAGGCACTTTAATGCGGCTTGTGACGTTGTCTCAATCCACAATTTCCTGCGTAAGTGCCGTGTGGTTGGCATGTACATTTTGTGGCTTAATGGGAATTGTTATCATTTTCGATCTCTGATATTCTGACGTACATCGCGGGTGACATGCCGGTGTCACCCCTCTCTCAAGGAGGGATTTGTGTACGTTTGCATCTGCAATCAGGTTACTGACCGAGAAATCCATGGGGCCGCGCATCTTGGCGTGGCCACGCTCGACGAGCTGGCTGAAACGCTGGGCGTGGGCACCTGCTGTGGCCGTTGCCGCGAATGCGCGCAACAGGTCCTTTGCGAAGGCGTCGCCGCGGTCCGCAATGTCAAGGTCGCCACCATCCAGGTCGTGGACATTTCCTCCTGTTCGCCTTCGGGTCCACGTGCCATAATGGACACTCGGGACCCGGCAGTCGCGAACGATCAGCGTACCGAGCTGGTTGCTTGAACTCGCCCGTAACTATCAGGTTACGGCGCGGTTTCGGTCGTTCAGACTGCATGCGGCGCGTCTTGCGCCGCTTCGCGTTTTTGCGGGGGCCCGTTGCTACAGGAGCCTCCTATGAAAGGTGACAAGAAGGTCATCCAACATCTGAACGCGCAGCTGAAGAACGAGCTGACCGCGATCAACCAATACTTCCTGCATGCTCGCATGTACCGCCACTGGGGCCTCAAGAAGCTCGGCGACGTGGAGTACAAAGAATCCATCGGCGAGATGAAGCACGCCGATCGCCTGATCGACCGCATCCTCATGCTCGATGGGCTGCCCAACCTGCAAGACCTCAACAAGCTGCTGCTGGGCGAAGACACCCCGGAAATGCTCAAGTGCGACCTGAAGCTCGAGCAAGGCGCGCATGCCACCGTCAAGGAAGGCATTACTTACTGCGAATCGGTGGGCGACTACGTTAGCCGCGAGATCCTGGTCGACATCCTGACCGACACCGAAGAGCATATCGAGTACCTCGAAACGCAGCTCGACCTGATCGACAAGGTTGGTCTGCCGAACTATCTGCAGTCGCAGATGGAGCCGGGCGAGCAGTAATCCGCCCAGCAGTCGGCCGCGGGTTCGCAAGAACGCAGTGGCCGCGCTCGCGCGGCGCCGTTCGGTGCTGCCGCCTCTCCCCGCATCCGGGTAGTAACTCTTCTCATTCGGATTCCCATTCCTTGYCAGTCGCTTCGCAGCCATCGCCGTTGCCGTGCCGGCGCCAGCTTGCCCGCGATCCGCGCGTGCAGCGGCGAGAGGCGCCAGATAGCATATAGGGTGCAGATGAGCGAGCGCACGCATTCGCAAACGCCACGAAACAGGAGCCGAGGATCATGGCAGAACCCATTCGCCTGACGCAGTACAGCCATGGTGCCGGCTGCGGCTGCAAGATATCGCCACAGGTGCTCGATGTGATCCTGGCCGGCAGCGGCAATCAGCATCTCGACCCGCGCCTGTGGGTCGGCAATGCCTCCCGCGACGACGCGGCCGTCTACGCGCTGGACGGGCTGGATCACGGCCGCGGCGTGGTTTCCACCACCGATTTCTTCATGCCGATCGTCGATGATCCCTTCGACTTCGGACGCATCGCCGCCACCAATGCCATCAGCGACATTTATGCGATGGGGGGCGATCCGTTGCTGGCCATCGCCATCCTCGGCTGGCCGGTGAAGTTGCTGCCACCCGAGGTGGCGCGCGAGGTGGTGGCCGGTGGTCGGCGCGCCTGCGAGGATGCCGGCATCCCGCTTGCCGGCGGGCATTCCATCGATGCCCCGGAGCCCATCTTCGGGTTGGCGGTGACGGGTGTGGTCGACCGCGCGCACCTGAAGCGCAACGATACCGCCACCGCCGGGTGCCGCCTTTACCTGACCAAGCCGCTGGGCATCGGCGTGTTGACCACGGCCGAGAAGCAGGGCCGGCTGCGCGCGCAGGATGCGCACCTGGCGCGTGACTGGATGTGCGTGCTCAACCGCCCCGGCAGCCGTTTTGGCAAGCTGGCCGGCGTGCGGGCCATGACGGACGTGACCGGCTTTGGTCTGCTCGGGCACCTGGTTGAAATGGCCGATGGCAGCCGCCTTACCGCTCGCCTCGACTACTCGGCGGTGCCGCTGCTGCCGGAGGTATTGCGCTATGTGGACGCCGGTTGCGTGCCTGGCGGTACGCAGCGCAACTTCGATAGCTATGGCGCGCGGATTGGCGCCGGCATAGGCAACCTGGGCGGCGCGCTGAGCGAGGTGCAGCGCGCCGTGCTGTGCGATCCGCAAACCAGCGGCGGTCTGCTGGTGGCGGTCGAGCCTGCCGGCGAAGCCGAATTCCACGCTGCCTGTGCCGAGTCCGGCCTGGCATTGGCACCGGTTGGTGAGATGGTGGTGCAGGGCCAGTACGCCGTCGAGGTGATCTGATGCGCGACGATGCGTGCGATTTCCGCCGGCTTTTCCTGTCCGGTGCCGCTTTGCTCGATGTACGCGCGCCGGTGGAATTCGCGCGCGGTGCGTTCCCTGGCGCGGTGAACCTGCCGCTGATGGACGACGACGAGCGCCACCAGGTGGGCTTGTGCTATCAGGAGCAGGGGCAGCAGGCCGCGATCGCGCTGGGCCACCGCCTTGTGAGCGGCGACGTCCGCGCCGCGCGCACCGCCGCCTGGGCGGCGTTTGCGCGGGCGCATCCGGAGGGCTATCTGTATTGCTTCCGGGGAGGCATGCGTTCGCAGATCGTGCAGCAGTGGCTGCGCGACGATGCCGGCATTGCCTATCCGCGCGTGACGGGCGGCTACAAGGCGATGCGCGCTTACCTGATCGACGTCATCGATGCCGCCGCCGCCGAGTGCGGCCTGCTGATACTGGGCGGACTGACTGGCAGCGGCAAGACCGAGCTGATCGCCGACCTGATGGCTAGCCAGGATGCGGCCATCGACCTGGAGGGCGAGGCCCGCCATCGCGGTTCCAGTTTCGGCCGGCGCGCGGTCGCGCAGCCCACGCAAATCGATTTCGAGAGCGATCTGGCGGTCGCGCTGTTGCGCCACCGCGCGAGCGGGCGTGCTGCCCTGGTGGTCGAGGACGAAGGGCGCTTCATCGGCGCCCGGAACCTGCCGCAGTCCTTCTACCTCGCCATGCAGGCGGCGCCGCTGGTCTGGCTCGAGGAGCCTTTCGAGGCGCGCGTGGATCGTGTGCTGGAGGACTACGTGCTTGGCCTGTCGCAGGAATTCATCGAGGCGCTTGGCGAGGAGGCGGGATTCGCCGCTTATGCCGCACGCCTGCGGGATGCGATGGCGGCAATATCCAGGCGGCTCGGCGGAGCCCTCTACGAGCGGCTCTCCGACTTGCTGGGGCAGGCGCTGGAGCGCCAGGCCGAGTCGGGCCAGACCGAGCTGCACCGGGGATGGATCGGGGTTTTGCTGCGGCAATACTACGATCCCATGTATGCCTACCAGCGCGAGCGGCGCGAGGCCAGGATCGTATTCCGCGGCGAGCGCACCGCCGCGCTCGCCTTCCTGCGCGAGCGTAYGCGCGCATGACTGGCGCTTAGTGGCCGGCGTCCCCGTGGGCCTCGCCGCCGCCGCAGACTTCGCAATCCGGCACGCGCCCAAGGCGCATGGTGGTCCATTCCATGCCGAGCGCATCGACCATCAGCAGCCGGCCGGCCAGGGTGGTGCCGATCCCCATCAGCAGCTTGAGCGCCTCTGCCGCTTGCACGGTGCCGACCATGCCCACCAGCGGCGCGAATACGCCCATGGTGGCGCAGGCCACTTCCTGCGCCGGCTGTGAGGGCGGGAACAGGCAGGCATAGCAGGGTGCGCCCGGCTGGCGGCGGTCGAACACGCTGATCTGCCCGTCGAAGCGCAGCGCAGCGCCGGACACCAGCGGCACGTTGTGCCGCACGCAGGCGCGGTTGACCGCCTGGCGCGTGTCGAAGTTGTCGCAGCAATCGAGCACCACATCGGCCCCGGCCACCAGTTGCGCCAGTTCGGCGGCGCCCACGCGAGCCTGCACCAGGCGGACGTCGATGCCGGGGTTGATGCGCAGCATGCCTTCACGCGCAGACTCCACCTTGGGTCGGCCGACATTGGCGGTGGTATGGATGACCTGGCGCTGCAGGTTGGTCAGGTCGACCACGTCGTCATCGACCACGGTAATGGTGCCAACGCCGGCGGAGGCCAGGTAGGGCAGGGCTGCGGCGCCCAGGCCGCCGGCGCCAATCACCAGCGCGTGGCTGGCCAGCAGCCGGCTCTGTCCCTCGATGCCGAGTTCGTCGAGCAGGATATGCCGCGAATAGCGCAGCAGTTGATCGTCGTTCATGGCGTGCAATGCAAAAGCGGCCCCGCGGGGCCGCTGTCGTCCATCAGGTTTTCAGGGAGCCTTGCCGGTCGGCGTGCCCAGCGGCGTTCCAATCGGTGCGCTCGCCGGCGGGGCGCTGGCTGGTGTCTTGCCGCCAGCTTTGGCCGGGGTGGTGCCAGACTTCGCGGAGGCCGGCTTGGCCGGCTTGTCCGACACGGCCACGGCTTCGAGCTTGGACTTCGAGCGCTTGACCGGCTGGCCTTCGAGCTGTGCGATCGCCTGCTGCAGCATGAAGTCCTCGGCCGAACCGAATTCGATCGGCTTCTTCTTGCGTTCCTTGTCGCGCTCTTCCGGCGACTTCTTGGCGTTGTCTTCCTCCAGCCGGCGCAACTCCTCGACGCGGCGCTGCTCGCGCTCGTTCATCTCGGGCTCCTCCGACTCCTGCTTGTTATGCAGGTGGCGCTCGGTGTCGATTTCGCGCGTGATCAGCGCGTCGTCAGGATCGCCTTCCGGGTTCTGGTCGACCGGGATGTCCGGGCGGATGCCCTTGGCCTGGATCGATTTGCCCGTCGGCGTGTAGTAGTACGCGATGGTCAGCTTGATGCCGGTGTCGTTGGTGAGCGGACGCACGGTCTGCACCGAGCCCTTGCCAAAGGTGGTCTTGCCCATGATCAGCGCACGCTTGTGGTCCTGCAGCGCACCGGCGACGATTTCGGAGGCTGATGCCGAGTAGGCGTTGGTCAGCACCACCATCGGGATCTTCTTGTACAGCGCCGGCAGGCTCTTGAGCGGATCGTCTTCGAGGGACGACAGCCGGTAGTTGTTGAACGTGGTCTTGTAGACGCGCTTGGCGTCGGGCACCTGGCCGTTGGTCGAGACCACGGTCACGTCATCGGGCAGGAACGCTGCCGCTACCCCGACCGCGCCTTGCAGCACGCCGCCGCCGTTATTGCGCAGGTCCAGGATCACGCCCTTGAGGTTCGGGTTCTTTTGCGCCAGTTCGTCCAGTTTCTTGCCCAGGTCCGCCACGGTGCGCTCCTGGAAGCTGGTCAGCCGCACCCAGGCGAGCTTGTCGTTGTCGATGAGCTTGGCCTTGACCGACTGCACGCGGATCTCGGCGCGCGTGATCGACACCGGGAAGGTGCGTTCCTCGCTCTTGCGATAGATGGTCAGCGTGACCTTGGTGCCCGGTTCGCCGCGCATGCGCTTGACAGCCTGTTCGAGCGGCAGGCCGCGCACGGGTTTGTCGTCGATACGGGTGATCAGGTCGCCGGGCTGGATGCCGGCACGGAAGGCGGGTGTGTCTTCGATCGGGTTGATCACCTTGACCAGCCCTTCTTCCTGGGAGATTTCGATCCCCAGGCCGGCGAAGCGGCCGCGCGTGCCTTCCTGCAGTTCCTTGAAATCCTTCTCGTCCAGATAGGCCGAATGCGGATCCAGGCTGGCGACCATGCCCTTGATGGCTTCAGTCAGCAGCTTCTTGTCATCGACCGGCTCTACGTACTCGCGCTTGATCTGGCCAAAGATGTCCGCCATCAGGCGCAGTTGCTCCAGCGGCAGGGGCCCTGAAGAGTTCTGCGCGGTGGCCGATAGCTGCAGCGTGGCGAGCACGCCGGCAACGAGTCCGGCAGAAACAAGACTTATGTTCTTGAGCGTCTTACGCATGAGGGCTGCCTGAACGTGTGAGGATTGTGCTGTGTCGGAGCCGGCCTGGCGTATCACACCGGCCGGTTTTGTCCGACAGTATAAGAGGGAGCGGCAAAAAAGGCCTGATCCACTGCATGAGGCGGCCGGGCGATGCGCCTGGGCGGCGCCCGCCCGGCCCTTGCCTCAGCGTGCCTTGCCCTGGTTCGCCACGGCGGCCAGGGAGGCGGCGATCGCTTTCTGGTCGCCCAGGTAGTAATGACGCAGCGGGCGCAGGTCGGCGTCCAGCTCGTACACGAGCGGGGTGCCATTGGGGATATTGATGCCAACGATATCGTCATCCGAGACCTGGTCCAGATACTTCACCAGCGCGCGGATGCTGTTGCCATGGGCTGCGATCACCACGCGCTTCCCCGATTTGATGTCGGGCGCAATGGATTCGTTCCATAGCGGCAGCACGCGGGCCACCGTGTCCTTCAGGCATTCGGTCAGCGGGATCTGCTCGTGCGGCACCTGGGCATAGCGCGGATCGTCGTACGCGACGCGCGGATCGTCCGTTTCGAGCGCCGGAGGCGGCGTGTCGTAGCTGCGGCGCCATACCAGCACCTGCTCGTCGCCGAACTTGGCGGCGGTCTCGGCCTTGTTCAGGCCCGACAGCGCGCCGTAGTGGCGTTCGTTCAGGCGCCATTCGTTCCGGACCGGGATCCACATCAGGTCCATTTCGTCCTGCACGTGCCACAGCGTGCGGATAGCGCGCTTCAGCACCGAGGTATAGGCTACGTCGAAGCCCAGGCCGGCTTCCCGCAGCAGCTTGCCTCCCAGCTTGGCCTGGGCCACGCCGGTGTCGGTCAGGTCGACGTCGACCCAGCCAGTGAAGCGGTTTTCGAGATTCCACGTGGATTCGCCGTGGCGGATGAGAACGAGTTTGTACATGCTGCTTCCAAAGCGTGAGAAACCTGTGTGCGCCATGCCACATACCGCCGCAGTTGTGTCAAGTAGGAGACAATGGCGGGTCGCGGGCACGAAACCGTCTATATTATAATGCCGCCGACTCAACCC